>CAZXTI010000304.1:0-2360 GCA_964643565.1 uncultured Hyphomonas sp.
CGAAGTTTAAGTCGGTCTGCTCGCCGACGAGATCAAGCGCGACGCCTGCACGCCAGCCCGCATCTGATTGCCAGCTTGCAGCAAGTGAGCCTGTCCAGTCCGGAACGCGGATTTCGGCAACACCGTTTTCGTCATCACTGTCGAGCCATGTCGCTTGGCCGGAAAGACGCAGCGCATCTGTGACTTGCCACTGCGCGCCAAGTTCGATGCCCTGACGCTCGCTATCAACGGTTCTGTTAAGCGGGGTTGAGTTGAAAGACGCATCGAAGGCGGTGAAAATCTCGTCTTCCAATTCGGCGGAGAAATAGGTTAGCGAGGCTTGCGCCGGCCCAAGGGTCTGGTCCCAGCCGATTTCCCAGCCGAGGGATTGCTCTGCGACAAGGTCGGGATTGCCTGCAAATGTGCTCGGAATAAAGCCGAAGAGTTCGGTAAAGGTCGGGTTGGTGACCCCCTCGCCAATGGAGGCACGCAGGCGTCCGTTGAGGGCGGCTACGTCATAAGCCCCGCCAATGCGCCAGGTTACGGCATCGTCAAATAGGCCGTCATTCTCGCCAAAGCGGATGGAGCCGTTCAAGTCGAAAGCGCCATAAGCAAGTTGGTATTCAGCAGCGAGGCCAAACGTATTAAAGCCAGCAGACAGGTTTGGATCACCAAAGATGGTCGGCGCGTCGCGGCGTTCAAAGTCTGTGGCTTCATATTCGATCAGGCCGGAGAGCGTGTGCGTTGCGCCGCCTGCGTCGATGTTGAACGAGGGCGAGTAAGCGATATCAAATCGGTCGCCATCGGTGACATTGTCGAAGCCGGAATTTGACGTGTCGCGCTCTGTCTGATGATAGCTTGCGCGAACCAGATGGTTGAGGCCGAAGGCATCGCCTGAGAGTGAGCCGCCAATGGTCAATTGTTCGGTGTCGATTTCAGCGCCTGTATTGTTCAACGCGCCGTCAAAGTCTGTGTCCTCGTCGAAATCGACTGAGGCGTCGGAATAACGGAATAGGCCGGCGAGCTGCCAGCCTGCCAGCTCATAGCCACCACGCAGGCTGCCGGAGAAATGCTGCGAGCCATCCGTTTCGCCGTCAAGGCCGGATGTGTCCGTGCCGCTTGTAATGGAATTGCCCGCAGAGACGACGAGATAGCCGTCATCAGAGGCGATGCCCGCGCGCGCGTCCAGACGCCATGAATTGCGCGACCCGACTTCTGCGAGGGCGCTGTAGCCTGTGTCTTTATTGGTGACGATGTTGATGACGCCGCCAATGGCTTCAGAGCCGTAAAGCGCTGATTGTTCGCCGCGCAGGACTTCGATGCGTTCGGCATCAAGTCCGGACCAAAGGCCGAAATCCGTTTCGCCTGTGACCGGGTCTGACACTTCGATGCCGTCGACCAGAACAAGGGTTTGGTTCGCTTCTGCACCGCGAATGCGCACCTGTGTTAGTCCGCCGACCGCACCATTACGCGAGACGCCGAGGCCCGGCACGGCGCGCAGTTGATCGACAATGAAAGGCGCATCGCGCACTGCAAGATCGGTATCGTCCAAGACGGTGACGCTAACCGTGATGTTTTCCGGAGCGATAGGGCGCAGGCCAACAACATTTACGGGCTCCAGCGTTTTGGTCTCTTCTTCGCTCGATTGAGCGCTTGCTTGCGGGGTGAGGGTAATCGCCCCTGTTATCAAGAGGGAGGAAAGGAGGAGGTTTGTTTTATAAGACATATGTAGGTTTACACTTCTTGGCGCGCGCATGGTGCGCCGACACCAGACGAACAGAACGACATAGCCCACCTGAACAGGTCAGGGCGGCGGGCCAAAACGAATGTCGCTTCAGTGGAAAATACGTTTTTCCTGCCCTTTGAGCTTTTCCCGGCTCCCGGCGAACGACGCGATGGCAGGTTTCCTGACTTGCTCCTTAAGCGCTTTGTGCCGCCTTCCCAGACCGAAACGGGTCCAGTGGCTTTGTGGCATAAGCTCAGAGCTTACAGTTGCGGGTACAGCGCTGGGTTCACACCAGCTTCCCTCTTAGCTGCCGATTAAAGCAGCACCATCTGTGGGCTTTATTGGTCGCGCCGTGGGAGATGTCAATTGCGCAAAATTGAGATTATTATGGTTATATTGCATCCAAAATACCGCCAGCTTGCATCATGCCTATGTAAATCAAACTGCGCATTGCGCAACGAGGGAGCCTTATTATGCAAGAAGAAGTACTTATACCAATAGCCGCGTTCGGATTTGTCCTCGCGGTCATATGGTTGATCGGCCTATTCGGTCAGCGTAAACGCCAAGCTATCCATGAAACAATCCGCCTGGCCATGGAAAAAGGCCAAGAGCTTTCTCCGCAAATGATCAAGGACATGTCGTTGATTACAAACCC
>CAZXTI010000305.1:0-2340 GCA_964643565.1 uncultured Hyphomonas sp.
GAATAATGCAATATCGGTCGAATAACGTAGCCGGCTCACCCCATGCTCGGCATGGCACATCGCGCCTTTGATCGGCGCAGCCTTGATCTCGGCGGCCCGTACATCCAGCCCCGGTGTCAGCATGATAATATCATAAACCGGCAAAGCGCGTGCGGGGTCTTCGGTTTCAATGCAGTGCGCAGCGGTTAAAAACCAGTGCTCATCAACACGCACGGCGCCGCAATGCTCACGGTCAGAGCCGCGCCGGGAATGAATGATCTCGATTTTTACCAGCCCTGGATATTCGCCAAGATCGGGAAAGGTTTCCGGCTCGGTCAAATCTGTCAGCCCAACCCAGTTCTCCTGACGTTTCAGCCATGGTCGCTCAGATAAGGCTTCAGCCCCTTCAGAAGAAAAGCAGCGCTTGATGCTGTATTGCGCAAGCGTGTCTTCAGAATAAATTCCGGCAAATTCGGTTTCGTTGGCCGTTAAGCCCGATAAGTCAGGCACTGCAGAAACCGGTGATGCGGTCGGTATGCTCGCAGGCTGATAGACTTGCTCAATCCAGCTGCGCGTCTGTTCATGCCGGTCAGCAAAAACCCCCGCGACGACACCGAAGCCAAGACACAATAAAACAAGCAGAAATATGCGCATAGGATCCCTTCTGGATTTGAGCTTTATTTAACCACACTCTTGCGCGTATGCGGATAACTATTTCCAGCCGAGCCCCGTCAGCATCTGATAAGTCTCATGCAAAGGCAGGCCAACAACGCCGGAATAGCTCCCGCTTAGCCCACGAATAAAAGCAGCCGCGCGTCCCTGTATGCCATATCCGCCCGCTTTGCCCCGCCATTCTTTACAGTCCAGATAGGCTTGCTTTTCCGCGTCGCTCAGGCGCTTCATCTGAACCCGCGTAATCACGACTTTTGAGGATTGGCGTCCATCCGGCGCGCGGATCGCCACCCCGGTTAGAACCTGATGTGCCCGACCGCTCATCAAATCGAGGCAGGCTGCAGCCTCTTCGCGGTGCTCGGTCTTGGGAAGCAAACGCCGCCCGACAGCGACAACCGTGTCAGCTGAGAGCGCGAAGGCATCTGTCGTTTCGCACGCAGCCAATTTTTCTTCCGCAAGGCGCAATGCAAGCTGGCGCGGTAACTCTGCGCGCTTCGGTGTCTCGTCAATGTCAGAGGGTTGGACGGCATGAACCGCCACGCCAATTTGTTCCAGCAACGCCAGACGGCGAGGACTTGCACTCGCCAATATCAGTTTTGCATGCTGTGACAATAGAAGCCGTCCGCGCTATTTATAGCGGAATGTAATGCGCCCTTTGGAGAGATCATAAGGCGTCATTTCGACAAGCACTTTATCTCCGGTAAGAACACGGATGCGGTTCTTACGCATTTTTCCAGACGTGTGCGCAATAATCTCGTGCTCGTTTTCGAGCACAACCCGAAATGTTGCGTTGGGAAGTAGTTCGACCACTGTCCCATTGAATTCAAGTAATTCTTCTTTGGCCATAGGCCCTCCAATTTCGATCACACGTGTCGCAGCTCACCGCCTGAGTGGCACAGAGCGTTTCCTAACGCTCATAGCAGATTCGGGCAAGACATAAGATGCGATCACCCTATAGAGATGGTCCTTTCACCTCAGAATGCAACGCACAGATAAGCGTGAATAAGCGCCGGGATGTATCGATATCGACCGCGATCTTGTCTTGGAGACGCTCGCGAAGCAGGTCAGAGCCTTCATTATGTATGCTGCGGCGCGCCATATCGATCGCCTCAATTTGCATCGGCGTGGAGCCACGAATGGCATCATGATAGCTCTCGCAAATCATGAAATAGTCCCGAATAACCCCGCGAAATGGCGATAAAGAGAAGATATAGGAATAGATTTGCGTATCGTCTTCACTGCGGATATCGAAGACAAGTTTGCGGTCGGCTTCCTTTAAAACAAGGCGGTACGGCCCGCCCGCCTCATGCCCGATAAGTGCAAAACTGTTTTTCTCCAGCAGGTCAAAAATCGCGACGCGTCGCTCATGCTCAGCATCCGGGCCATTTGCAGCCAAACTGTCCCGGTCAATATCAATGGCAATAAGGCGATTATCCTTCGTCATCAGTTCCGTACGGCTCCTCCAATCGGATCATCACCGATTGCACATGTGCTGGCAAACCTTCCGCGCTGCCCAGCTGGCGCACGCTGGATGCCAGCGCCATCAAACTTTCCTCGCTCGCCCGTTGGACGCTGATGCGTTTCATAAAGTCATAGACACCGAGCCCGGAAGAGAACCGTGCTGCGCCGCTCGTGGGCAGGACATGATTTGATCCGGTGATATAATCGCCCAAAGCTTCAGGTGTATAG
>CAZXTI010000306.1:0-2337 GCA_964643565.1 uncultured Hyphomonas sp.
CGGGAGCGGCGCAACAGTGACCAATGTGAGGACACCCCACACGGCTTGCGCGCAAACCAGCCCAGCAACAATTGCAAAGTCACGTCCGCGATAACGAAGCCAAGCGAACACCGAAACCGCCATTAAAAGATAAGCCAGTATCCGGTGATTGAATTGGGTGGCGGCGCGTCCTTCAAATAGACTGCGCAAGCCTAGTCCGCGCTCATAATAATCCGATGGGAACACCTCGCCAGCCATTAAGGGCCAATCGGTGTAGGTTTGTCCGGCATCTAAGCCCGCAACCAATGCACCTGCAGCCAATTGTACGCCAACCAATATCAAAATAAAGACGGCGACCCGGCCGCCTTCCTGATCGCTTGGATATTGCACGCGCCGATTGCCAAGCTCTAGCCACGTCCACGCCGTCAATGCAATGATCAGCAAGGCAAGGCAGAAATGGACCATCAATCTGTAAGGGGCAACGTCTACGCGGCTCGTCTCACCAATGCCGCTTGCGACCATCCACCAGCCGATAAATCCTTGTAGTCCGCCCAAAACAATCAGAAGCAAAAGACGCCGCGCCAGTGGCCAATTTAGCCATTTGAGCGCCGCGAATATCGCGAATCCACCAACAGCCACGAGGCCAATCAGGCGCGCAAAAAGCCTATGGCCCCATTCCCACCAGAAAATATACTGAAACTCACTCAGCGACATGCCCGCATTTTGCGCGCGATATTCTGTCGTGGCCTTGTACTTATCGAAAAGCTCTGCCCAAGCCGTCTCATTGAACGGCGGTAATGCGCCTTTGATCGGCTCCCATTCGGTAATCGACAATCCAGAATCGGTCAGGCGGGTCAATCCGCCTATCAGAATGATCGCATAGACCATGAACCCGACCAGCAGCAGCCAGGCGCGCACCCATCTGCGTGCATTTGGATCATTCACTTGTAAGCTCATACCCGATACATGAAGCAATATGCCGGGCGTTCAAGTCGGCACGGTGACGCACAAGACGGAAAGACAGCCACATGCGCAAATTCGCAGCCATGCTTATACTGCTCGCCTATTTGGCTTTTTGTATTTTCCTTTTGGCAAGTCTCGGAAGCCGAATGACCGGCCTGCACCCGCTTTTCCAAATGCTCTTTTACATTATCGCGGGGCTAATATGGATCATCCCGCTTCGTTATTTATTCGCCTGGATGAATGCCAATGAAACGGAGCCGGAAGATTAAGCCCGGCCTATCTAGCGCATTTATTCAGACTGTTCATTCTGTTTTAGTTTCTTGAAGAGTGCGGCGACAACGTCATCTGGATCATCAACTTCGTCTACCGCCGTTTCAGGCGCGTCGGTCGTTGTCTCCGTGTCAGCAGTATCTACCTCAACATCATCGCCTAAATCTTCCAATGGCGACGGGTCTTCATCTGTGTTTTCACCGATGTCCTCAAGGTTTTCAGGTGTCGGCGAAACATCTCCGCTGGTTTGCGCGTCATCGCTAGCGGCAGGTGTAAGGCTGGCATCCAATCGGCAAAGAACGGTTTCGGCTCCGATAAGCGTCTGGCCTGCACTCACTAAGAGTTTTGAACCACCATCCAGATAGACATCGCACCAGCCGCCCAGTCGGCGTTTGCCGATGACACGCCCTGCCCGCACTGGATCCCCGGCCTCGGCATTCATATCGAGGCGCGGCCCTAAACCGCCAGTGACGGCTACATAGCCAAGTTTTTTGCCCAAGCTCTCAAACGACACATGCGCCATAGCAAGCCCGTCATCGTCCGCACGGCTCGCAACAATACGCGAGGCATCTGGTTCTTCTTCGATGAGAGAAGAAATTTCGCCTGTAATGCTCGCATAGAGCGGATTGGTCGAAAATGGTGATGAAGCAATTCGCAAACGCAGCCATTCGCCGCCACCTAGTCGCAGTTCGACCGGCGGGATTGCTCTTGTTACAGAATGCACAACTCCGTCACACGGCGCGACGACGATATTTGCAAGCTCTGGCGTCACGCGCATTTCTGAGCGGGTTGCAAACAAAATCAAAATTGCAAGCACGCCGCCAATCCAAAACAGCGGACCCCATATCCACCCAAGAAGAATACCGACCAACAGCCCGGCAACTGCGCCGCCGACGCCTTCCAAATCAAACTTTGTGCGCGCCCATGCCAGCCCCATACGCCCGGATGTTGATGTCTTCGATGTCATATTAAACCTTCTTATTCAGCCGTCTGAAATTTTCGATCCGCTGCCTGACGCTGCCACATATCTGAATACGCACCATTCTGAGCCAAAAGCCCATGATGTGAGCCGCGTTCAATAATCTTCCCAGCACGCAAAACGATAATTTCATCGGCATTTTGCAC
>CAZXTI010000307.1:0-2326 GCA_964643565.1 uncultured Hyphomonas sp.
GACCCCAGCGTTCGCTGGGTAGGCGGGTGTGCTGTATCGGGCAGCTAGAGCGCTGGCTCCCGGATAAGCTCTGCGCGCTTACCGGGATGACATGTTATTTTAGCCGTGACATTCGCGTCAGTTCTGACAGGCTTTAAGCCTCAAAGAAGCCTTTTCCTGTCATCCATGTGATGATTTCCTCGGCAGCTTCTTCGGCTGACATTGAGGTTGTGTCTACGCTGAGTTCGGGCGTTTTTGGTGCCTCGTAAGGGCTGTCGATACCGGTGAAGTTTTTGATCTCACCAGCACGCGCTTTCTTGTAGAGGCCTTTAACGTCGCGTTGTTCGGCAACCTCTAGCGGCGTGTCGACAAAGATTTCGACAAACTCGCCCTCATCCATCAGTGTGCGTGCCATTTTGCGCTCGGAGCGGAATGGCGAGATGAAGGAGACGAGCGTTATCAGGCCAGCATTTGACATAAGCTTGGCGACATTGGCGACGCGGCGAATGTTCTCAACGCGGTCGGCATCGGTAAAGCCGAGGTCGCGGTTGAGGCCGTGGCGGACATTGTCTCCGTCGAGGAGGTAAGTGTGCTTGCCCATTGCGAAGAGGCGCTTTTGCAGCACGTTTGCGATGGTGGACTTACCTGATCCAGATAGGCCGGTGAACCAAAGCACGGCAGGCTTTTGTGCTTTTTGTTCAGCGTGGGCTGCCTTGTCGATGTCAATCGCTTGCCAGTGGATGTTGGCCGCGCGGCGCAAGGCAAAGTCGATCAGACCCATGCCGACCGTATCATTGGTCATGCGGTCAATGAGGATGAAGCCGCCCATTTCGCGTGCTGCATCATAAGGGTCAAATGCTATGTTTTGGTCTAAGGAAATTGTGCAGACGCCCATTTCGTTCAGCTCCAATGTCTTGGCAGATTTTTCAGCCAGCGTGTTAACGTCAATTCCATATTTGGGGGCATTGACGGTGGCGGTGACGGTCTTCGCACCGATTTTTAGGAGGTAACGGCGACCGGGCAGCATGGCCTTGTCAGACATCCATAATATGCGCGTCTGGAATTGGTCTGAGACTTCTGCCGGACTGTCGGCTGATACGATGACATCGCCGCGCGAGCTATCGATTTCGTCCGCTAGTGTTAGCGTGACGGATTGGCCGGGACTGGCTTCTTCAAGGTCGCCGGTGAAGGTGACGATGCGCTCAATGGTGGATTCTTTCCCGCTTGGTAGCGATTTGATCCGGTCGCCCGGTTTGATGACCCCGCTTGCGACTTGGCCGGAAAAGCCACGAAAATCGAGATTGGGGCGGTTGACCCATTGGACGGGCATGCGGAAAGGCGCAGCGGCGCGCTTGTCGCCAACGCTGACAGTTTCCAGATGACTGATCAGGCTTGGGCCTTTGTACCAATCGGTGCGCCCCATCGGGCCGGTGATATTGTCGCCAGCGAGCGCGGAGAGCGGGATGGCGGTGATTTCGATGTCCGGTGACAGGTTTTTCGCAAAGGCTTTGAAATCGGCAAGGATGCGCAGATAGGTTTCTTCTGCATAGTCGACCAGATCCATCTTGTTGATGGCGAGGACGAGATGGCGGATTCCCAAAGACGAGACGATAAAGGCATGTCGGCGCGTTTGTGTCAGGATGCCTTGGCGCGCGTCGATCAGCAAGCAGGCGAGATCGGCGGTTGAGGCGCCCGTCGCCATATTGCGGGTGTATTGTGTGTGGCCCGGCGTATCAGCGACAATGAATTTACGTTTTTCGGTGGAGAAGAAGCGGTAGGCGACATCGATTGTGATGCCTTGCTCGCGCTCGGCGGCGAGGCCGTCAACGAGGAGGGCGAAATCAATGTTCTCGCCTTGGGTGCCTTGTCTCTTTGAGTCGCGCTCTAGTGCATCCATCTGATCTTCGAGGATCATTTTTGAATCATAGAGTAGACGACCAATTAGCGTCGATTTCCCGTCGTCTACCGATCCACAGGTGATGAAACGTAGCAGGGACTTTTTCTCATGGGCTTCCAGATAGCCCTCAATGTCTTCGGCAATGCGTGCGTCGATATGGGCCATTAGAAGTAGCCTTCCTGTTTCTTTTTCTCCATGGAAGCGGCCTGATCGCGGTCGATCACACGGCCTTGGCGCTCTGATGATGTTGTCAGCAGCATTTCCTGGATAATGTCTTCAAGTGTGTCGGCTTTACTCTGCACGGCGCCGGTCAGCGGGTAACAGCCAAGCGTGCGGAAGCGGACATATTTTTCGACAGCCTTGTCGCGTAGCTCTTTTGGCATGCGCTCGTCATCGACCAGAATTTCGGCGCCCTCCCATTCGACGACAGGTCGCTTGGCAGCATAGTAA
>CAZXTI010000308.1:0-2325 GCA_964643565.1 uncultured Hyphomonas sp.
GCACCAAAAACGCGGGCCATCTGGATCGCCATCACGCCGATACCGCTTGTGCCGCCATGCACGGCAAACACTTCGCCCTTTTTAAACACGCAGCGATCATAGACATTAGCCCATACCGTCATGAGCGCTTCAGGCAGGCAGGCGGCCTCAGTAAAGCTCATCTCTTTCGGGATCGGTAGCAATGATCCTGCATCAACGGCGGCATATTCGGCGTAGCCTCCCCCCGCGAGCAATGCACAGACCTTGTCGCCAATGCCCCAATGTTTGACATTTTTACCAATGGAGACAATTTCGCCAGCACATTCCAGCCCCATGATTTCAGACGCGCCCTTGGGCGGCGGGTACATACCCTTGCGCTGTAACAGGTCAGCCCGGTTCAAACCTGATGCACGTACACGCACCAACACTTCATTTACCCGCAGCGATGGTTTCTTGATATCGGCCAGATGTAGCGGCGCTTCGCCTTCAACAATCACCGCCTGCATTGAATCACTCATTATGTACGACTGCCTCTTAAGTTGGAATTTCCGGGTGGCTAGGGTATATTCCTTGAATACGAGATTGGGCACAGAGACAAGATGTATGACTGACAATGGTTCACCGAGCGCCAAGTTACTTGACTTGGAACGCCTGTCTGAAGACGAACTGGAAGCGCGCATTGTTTCGCTGACCGAAGAGATAGAGGCGTGTCGGCAGGAATTAGCGCGCAAACGCGATCATCGCGACGCCGCAAAAGCGCTTTTTGGCGGGAATTAACCTCTCACAAACCTGAAAGCTCTAAAATCACCCCAGTAGATTAAGCGTGTAGTAGGTATAAAATGTCAGGCCAGCAGCCAGAATTACAAAATGCGGATCAACTCGGCGCATATGCCGGTGGAAAAGTATTCGAGCGTGTCTTCACAGAAGGCATGGCCCTGATTGAAGAAACGGCGAGCTATCTGGATGGCCCGGGCCGCACACTGGCCGAAAAATTGCCGCGCGAAAGCAAGCTCACCTACACATCCTGGAGCATGGAACTGACCACACGGTTGATGCAGGCTGCATCATGGCTGGTCATGCAAAAGGCTGTGAAAGATGGTGATATGCGCCGCGAAGAAGCCTTCGCCTCGCGCTACCGCCTGACGCGCGACAGCTCACCCCTGAATGCAGATGCGCAAACCGGCAATGGGCTGCCCGATCGCTTTTTAGAACTCGTTGCCAGCGCGGAAGCCTTGTTTGAACGCATTGTTCGCCTTGATGAGGCGCTTTATAGCGGGAAGCCACGCCGCCACAGAAACTCCATCTCGCATCAGATTGAAGTTCTGCAAAAAGCAGCGCAAACGGGCGCTTTCGACCCCCTCGCCATTTGGGGCAAAACCAAATAATATCCCTCCCATGAAGCTTCACGGGCAAAAATGGATTTTTCAGGACGGCAATCACGAGATCATCGTTGAGAATGCGTGGTCCTGGACGATGTATTCCCAAACACGCATCAAGCTTAATGAAGAAACCGTTTTTGAGCATGCGGCCTATTTCTGGGTTGCGATTGATTGGACAACCGGACATTCAGAACCTTGGATTAGCCAAATTGGGGACGAAACGCTCAGCGTCGCCTTTATCTCAAGACCGACCCATATAGACGCGCGCGTCACCATTGGCGATCGCGAGCTTGAGCCGGTTGATTATTTCGAAGGTAACTGGCGCGCCAAAGGCGGCCATTGGCCTGACTGAAGCGCCCCGAAGCGTTATATTATTTCAGCCTCACAGCTTCGTTATACAGACATCTCACTTATGCCTTTACAGCATAGTTTTTTTCAAATATCTGGCATTCATATATTCAAATAATCGAATATATCGATATAGGAATTTTTGGAATGGCAAGCAGAAATGCCGTCGCCAAGGAGCTTGCAGAGCTCTTCAAGATTATCTCTCATCCCGATCGGCTGCGGCTGATTGAGGAAATGAGATCGGGCGAGCGTGATGTCACCGCTTTGGCCGAAACGCTCGACTTGCCGCAATCACGCGTCTCGCAACATATTTCGCTTTTGCGCGCACATCGCCTGCTCGCAGAAACGCGCGATGGCCGACGTCATCTCTACAGCCTGAAACAACCCGAAATCGCCGATTGGATCCTTGATGGATTTGACTTCATCAAAGAACCCATGCGCGGTGTAACAGCCGACGAATTAAAAGAAGCGCGCACGCTTTGGTCGCAAAGCGCCGCGCCAAAACAGAAACAATCATCCAGCTAACTCTCATTTAAACTAAAGGATCACTTCCCATGCCTAAATTTGCTGCAGGTGTTTTGAATTTTCAAAGCAACGTCTACCCGGACAAACAATCACT
>CAZXTI010000309.1:0-2305 GCA_964643565.1 uncultured Hyphomonas sp.
CGGTCGATCTGGTGCTTGGCCCGCAAGCCTATCATAAGCTGCCGGAAATGGTCGCACGCGCCAGCCGCGCTGTGGGCGATCGGCTGGAGACGGATTTTGATACGCTGGAGAAATTCGACGCACTGCCCAAGGCGCGCCACGCTGACGGGCCGACGGCGTTCCTCTCCATTCAGGAAGGCTGCGATAAATTCTGTACGTTCTGCGTTGTGCCCTATACGCGCGGCGCTGAGCTGTCGCGCCCTGTCGATGATCTCGTAATCGAGGCGCGTAGTCTTATTCAGCAAGGCGTGCGCGAGATCACTTTGCTTGGCCAGAACGTCAACGCATATCACGGCGCCGCGCCGAGCATGAGCCCCGGCAAGGAGTGGACGCTGGCTGAGCTTGTGCGGCATTTGTCAAAGATTGGCGGGCTGGACCGGATACGCTTCATCACCAGCCATCCGCGCGACATGGATGATGATCTCATCATGGCTCACGGTGATACGCCCGCGCTGATGCCATTCTTTCACCTGCCCGTGCAGTCTGGATCGAATAACATACTGAAAGCGATGAACCGTGGGCATACGCGGGAAGACTATTTCGAGATTATGCGCAAGATGCGTGAGCAGCGCCCTGACATTGCTTTGGCGTCTGATTTTATTGTCGGGTTTCCGGGCGAGTCGGACAAGGATTTTGAAGACACGATGGATCTGGTCGATACGGTGAAATATGCCGTCGCCTATTCGTTTAAGTATTCACAGCGCCCCGGAACACCCGCAGCGGATATGTTCGGGCAGGTCGATGAGGCGGTAAAGCATGAGCGGCTCTTGCGCCTTCAAGACTTGTTGAAAGATCAGCAGACGGCGTTTAATGCAGCCTGTGTCGGGCGCACCATCCCTGTGCTTGTTTCGGGCACGGGCAAGCGCGACGGGCAGTTGCATGGCCGCTCACCCTATTTGCAGAGCATGCATTTTGACGGGCCGCAAAGCCTGATGAACCAAATCGTCGAAGTTGAGATAACTGGCTCGACAATGTCATCTCTGACGGGCAATTTGGTGCGCAATGAGGCGATTGCATGAGCGGCAAAAAGAAAAGCAGCGCGCCGATAAGCCGTGTCTATGCTGTGGAGTCTGCTGAACGCTTGCGCGATTTGTGCGGGCCGCATCATCGCTTGTTGCATGTGCTGGAAGCCAAGCTGGACATGTATAAGCTGAGCGCGGAAAGCCAAGGCGGCGGGATTAAGCTTGCTGGCACCTCTGAGGGTGTCGACATCGCTGAAGTTGCGCTGGCCGAACTGGAGCGCCGCCTGTCCAAAGGCGCGCAACCGACAGACCTTGAAATGGAGGGAGCTATCGAAGCAGCTATGACACCTGAAGCCTCGTTCGTCACGCTGAAGAAATTGAAAAAGCCGATCACAGCGCAAACACGCGGACAGGGGAAATATCTGGAGCGTCTAGTCGATCAAAGCGCCGGGCTTGTCTTTGGAACCGGGCCGGCTGGTACGGGCAAAACCTATCTTGCCGTTGCCGCTGGCGTGTCTGAGCTTTTGCAAGGCGTGCGCGAGCGTTTGATTGTCACCCGCCCTGCTGTTGAAGCAGGCGAAAATCTTGGCTTCTTGCCCGGCGACCTTGAGGACAAGGTTGACCCTTATATGCAGCCGATATGGGATGCCTTGCGCGAACTGATGGGACAGGAACAGATGATGCGCCGCCGCGAGCGCGGCGAGATCGAGGTCGCGCCTATTGCTTTCATGCGTGGACGGACATTGAAGAAAGCCTTTGTCATTGTCGACGAGGCGCAGAACACAACAGTGCAACAGATGAAAATGGTGCTGACCCGGCTTGGGCGTGAAAGCCGCATGGTGGTGACCGGCGATCCGGGACAGGTCGATTTACCGGGACGCCAACCTTCCGGCCTTGCCCATGCTTTGCGCATTCTAGATGGTGTAGACGGTGTGGATCAAATGCGCCTGACGGCGGCTGATGTCGTGCGCCATGATTTGGTTGGCCGGATTATCAAAGCCTATGATGCTGACGCAAAAAAGGACACGCGCTAATGGCCGTAAGGCTCGATCTACGGATTGCAAATGAGACGTGGACGGCAAACATCAAGAATTTGCAAGCCCTCTGCCAAGCCGCTGTAGAAACCGGTCTTGATGTCCATGGGGCCAGCCATGATAGCGCACTCGATGTCGTGCTGACAGATGACGCTGAAATGCACGCCCTGAATGAAGCCTGGCGCGGTAAAGCGAAACCGACAGATGTCCTGTCCTTTCCATCCGGGGATGAGACAGGGCAATTTCTTGGCGATATTGCAATTGGGTTTG
>CAZXTI010000310.1:0-2250 GCA_964643565.1 uncultured Hyphomonas sp.
CGCGTGGTTCAGCATAGGCAAACGCGAAAATCTGCTCGCCGCTCATGATACCCGCAAGATGATGTTCCTTTTGGCTCGCCGTACCCGCATGCTTCAAGAAGCCGCCGCCGCATACCACGCTCGGCACGAAAGGCTCGGTCACAATCCCTTTGCCAAACTCTTCCATGACAACCATCGCATCAATCGCGCCGCCGCCAAGACCGCCATCTTCTTCGCTGAACGGTGCCATCAACAGACCAAGCTCGGCAAACTGCGCCCACAAAGCCGGATCGCGCCCAAGCTCAGAGTGAACCGCTTTCTGGCGCGTTTCAAAATCATACTTTTCGCGGATCAGCCGGGACAGGCTGTCACGGATCATGTTCTGTTCGTCGGTGAAATTGAAATCCATCTCGATAGGCTCCAGCAGGCATTCGGTTTGTGCAACCCTCAAGGTCGCGTCAGGCTATGTTTTAGTCTGTTGGAGCACGCTTGCAAAGGGGACTTTAAGACCAGTAACGCAACGTCACCTAAAATATTTAGCGGTCCAGAAGCGTGCCGCACAGCCCGAGGCTCTGCTTCAGTGTGTCATCGGCGGGCGCCGAGGCTTTGCGAAACACATCTATCGCCTGGACTTTTGATCCATCAGACCAAGCCATTTCCACGACAGTGTTCAGCGCTGACGAGATGACGACGGCAGCCTCACGCTCACCAATTTTGCTTGTAATACGATAAGAAACGGCAGGCCCTTCGCTTTGCGATATCGTATACTCCTCGGCAAAGCCAACCTCATAAGTCGTGCTTACAAGCCCATCGAGCGTTGTTGTTTTGCCGTTTTGCAGCGGCCAAAGCGTGCGCAGGCTATCGCGTTCTTGCTGGCTGGGCATCGCGCTGGAACATGACGCAATATGCACACCAGAAAATTCGGCGAAATAGCTGCTCGGCCGCTTATTGTCCCAGCCTAAATTGTAAAGATGGATGGCAAAGTCAGGCCCGGTTGCCACCACTTCGCTCACGCGCGCGTGAGCGAAGTGGTGGCAACCGGGCCTGACTTTGCCATCCATCTTTACAATTTAGGCTGGGACAATAAGCGGCCGAGCAGCTATTTCGCCGAATTTTCTGGTGTGCATATTGCGTCATGTTCCAGCGCGCTGGAACATGACGCAATATGCACACCAGAAAATTCGGCGAAATAGCTGCTCGGCCGCTTATTGTCCCAGCCTAAATTGTAAAGATGGATGGCAAAGTCAGGCCCGGTTGCCACCACTTCGCTCACGCGCGCGTGAGCGAAGTGGTGGCAACCGGGCCTGACTTTGCCATCCATCTTTACAATTTAGGCTGGGACAATAAGCGGCCGAGCAGCTATTTCGCCGAATTTTCTGGTGTGCATATTGCGTCATGTTCCAGCGCGATGCCCAGCCAGCAAGAACGCGATAGCCTGCGCACGCTTTGGCCGCTGCAAAACGGCAAAACAACAACGCTCGATGGGCTTGTAAGCACGACTTATGAGGTTGGCTTTGCCGAGGAGTATACGATATCGCAAAGCGAAGGGCCTGCCGTTTCTTATCGTATTACAAGCAAAATTGGTGAGCGTGAGGCTGCCGTCGTCATCTCGTCAGCGCTGAACACTGTCGTGGAAATGGCTTGGTCTGATGGATCAAAAGTCCAGGCGATAGATGTGTTTCGCAAAGCCTCGGCGCCCGCCGATGACACACTGAAGCAGAGCCTCGGGCTGTGCGGCACGCTTCTGGACCGCTAAATATTTTAGGTGACGTTGCGTTACTGGTCTTAAAGTCCCCTTTGCAAGCGTGCTCCAACAGACTAAAACATAGCCTGACGCGACCTTGAGGGTTGCACAAACCGAATGCCTGCTGGAGCCTATCGAGATGGATTTCAATTTCACCGACGAACAGAACATGATCCGTGACAGCCTGTCCCGGCTGATCCGCGAAAAGTATGATTTTGAAACGCGCCAGAAAGCGGTTCACTCTGAGCTTGGGCGCGATCCGGCTTTGTGGGCGCAGTTTGCCGAGCTTGGTCTGTTGATGGCACCGTTCAGCGAAGAAGATGGCGGTCTTGGCGGCGGCGCGATTGATGCGATGGTTGTCATGGAAGAGTTTGGCAAAGGGATTGTGACCGAGCCTTTCGTGCCGAGCGTGGTATGCGGCGGCGGCTTCTTGAAGCATGCGGGTACGGCGAGCCAAAAGGAACATCATCTTGCGGGTATCATGAGCGGCGAGCAGATTTTCGCGTTTGCCTATGCTGAACCACGCG
>CAZXTI010000311.1:0-2237 GCA_964643565.1 uncultured Hyphomonas sp.
GGTATGCGCCGCCTCTTTCATTGGACATTTGACCCTCAGGGACGGTTCGTACAGCTTGTGCTCGCCGAAAAAGGGCTTGAGGCAACGCACCTACCCTCCCCGCCCTGGCAACCGCATCCAGATGTTGCACAGCTTGCGCCCGGCGCGTCCGGCGTTGCTTTGGTTCACCGCGCAAATGAAGCGCAATATATCGCTGTTGGCGCGCAAGCGATTTGCGAATATCTGGAAGAAGCAGGCGAAGGCGCGCGCATGCTGCCCCGCTTGACCGAGGACCGGGCCGAAGCTCGCCGGGTCTGGCGGCTGATTGATGACGGACTTAAAGATGCCTGCACATATTTGCTGAGTGAGCGGATCGCAATTGCCAGAGATCGCTCCCACACGCCGGATTCCACACGCCTACGCACGGGCGCGCATGCACTCAGATCGCAGCTTACACTCTTTAACCACTTGGCCGAAACTCGCAATTATCTGGCTGGGCGCACACTCACACTGGCCGACTTATCCTTAGCCGCGCATCTATCTTGTTTTGATTATTTTAGCGATGTTCCGTGGTCCCTCGCGCCAGACTTAAAGTCTTGGTACGGGCGCGTAAAATCACGCCCTTCATTTCGCGCCATTCTCGCTGACGCGCTAGAGGGCACACGCCCAGCGGCGCATTATGCTGATCTTGATTTTTAAACAGTTTCCAGGTTTGCAATGACCCGCGAAGAGACACTTAAATCGCTTGCCGCCGAGATTGGCTTTGATGCGTGCCGCGTTGTCCGGGTTGATGAGGCATGGGAAGCTGGCGATGGGCTGGAAGCCTTCATTCAAGCTGGCCATCATGGTGAGATGGGCTGGATGCAGGACACGCTGGAGCGGCGCAAGCATCCAAACGCCATGTGGCCTGAGGCAAAGTCAGGCATTGTTGTTGGTCTTAATTACGGGCCAGACCGTAATCCGCTGGAAGCATTGGAAGCACGCTCAAACGCTGCGATCTCAGTTTATGCTGGCGGCAAGGATTATCATGACATCTTGAAGAAGCGCTTGAAACGACTTGCCCGCGCCTTCGCCCATGAGACAGGCGAGGATGTGAAGGTGTTCGTTGATACCGCGCCGCTGATGGAAAAACCGCTCGCGGCCAAGGCGGGGCTGGGCTGGCAAGGCAAGCATACGAATTTGGTGAGCCGGGAGTTCGGATCATGGTTGTTTTTGGGGGTTATGCTGACAACAGCGGAGCTTGCACCGGATACCCCGGAAATCGACCATTGCGGGTCCTGCCGCGCTTGTTTGGATATCTGTCCGACAGATGCGTTCCCTGCGCCCTACAAGCTCGATGCGCGCAAATGTATTTCCTATCTGACAATTGAGCACAAAGGCCCGGTGCCGCGCCCGCTACGCAAAGCAATGGGAAACCGGATTTATGGCTGCGACGATTGCCTGGCCGTGTGCCCGTGGAACAAATTCGCTGAAGTTTCGCGAGAGGCAAAGTTTCACGCGCGCGAACAGACCAACTCCCCGCCCCTCTCACGCCTTATCCAGCTTGAGGATGCGAGCTTCCGCACGCTATATTCAGGCTCGCCAATCAAACGCATTGGGATAGACAGATTTCTACGCAATGTATTGATTGCAATTGGGAATTCTGGCGCCGCTGAACTCCTTCCGCATGTCATTAATAAGCTAGACCATCCCAATCCATTGGTACGCGGGGCCGCCGTCTGGGCGCTATGCGCGCTTGACCGGGACGTGTTTCAGACCCAAGAATCCCAGCATGCCTCACGCGAATCAGATGAAACCGTCAAAGCCGAATGGACCGCAGGGTTACGTGGCTGAATTGACGCGCCGCTGGGCGAAGCGCGCCTTCAAGCTCCTGATCGGCATTGCCATCGTGATGCATATTTACGCACTGCTTTTGCGCTTTGTTCCCTCCCCCGGTAGCATATTGATGATGCAAAGGTCGCTTAGCGGCGTTGATATTTCGCGCAACTGGACGCGGCTTGAGGATATCTCGCCGCATCTTGTGCGCGCGGTTATCGCTGCTGAAGATTCCAAATTTTGCGCCCATTCCGGTATTGACTTTGCCGCCATCCGAACAGCTCTCAAAGACCGCGCTGACGGTAAAGGCCTACGCGGTGCGTCCACCATCACGCAACAAACCGCAAAGAATGCCTTTTTCTGGAATGGCGGCGGACTGGTTCGAAAAGCCGGCGAAGCTTGGTTTGCATTGGTGATCGACACAGGCTGGGGAAAGCGGCGCG
>CAZXTI010000312.1:0-2220 GCA_964643565.1 uncultured Hyphomonas sp.
GCTCTATGCATTCTGGTGACCGAAGACGGCGATGTTGAAAACCGCTTTTTGAGCCTGCCGGATGGGGTCTTATCCACCTCGCTTATCGAGGCCACCAATTATCTCAATGCCCGCATGAAAGGGCGCACGCTGTCGGAAGTGCGCGAAGCGATACAGTCCGAATTGGCCGAGCACCGCGCCGAACTTGATGCAGCAGCCTCCAGCCTCGTTACCGCCGGACTGGCTGAATGGTCCGGTGAGCCGTCAGGCGGGACAGGGCGATCGCTCATTGTACGCGGACGCGCCAATCTGCTCGAAGATGCCAAAGCGACCGAAGACCTCGATAAGGTCGGCAAACTATTTGAAGCAATGGAGCGCCAACAAAGCCTGCTCGATGTGCTCAACACGGCGCGCGACGCGGAAGGTGTTCGCCTTTTTATTGGCTCGGAGAACCATCTTTTTTCATTGACGGGTTCAAGCTTAATCGTTGCACCCTATATGAACTCACAGCGAAACGTTGTAGGCGCGCTCGGAGTGATCGGCCCAACGCGGATTAATTATGGCCGGGTCATCCCGATGGTGGATTACACAGCCAAAGTCGTCGGCAGACTTGTCGGCGGGACGAAGAAAGACTAGTTGAGAGACAAGATGAACGAACATATCGATCCTGAAGACGAAATGAACCCTGAAGACGCTGTTGAGGCAGTTGAACCTGTCAGTTTGGATGCAGATCAGGAAAGCGAGACTGATGAGCTGGTTCCAGAGATGGAGCTGAGCATGGCGGATCGCCTGATCGCTATGGAAGCTGAAAAAACCGCGATCAAGGATCAGCTCCTGCGCTCAATGGCCGAGATGGAAAATATCCGCAAACGCGCCGAGCGCAAAGTGGCTGAAGCGCGGGTCTTCGCGATTGAAAAATTTGCAGGTGATTTGCTGAATGTATCGGACAACCTGGCCCGCGCGCTGTCAGCGTTGACAGACGAGGCCAGGGCCGACCTATCTGATGCGGGCAAAAGCTTGCTGGAAGGCATTGAACTGACTGAAAAAGAACTGATCGCAACCATGGCGCGCCACGGCGTTACAACAGTCGATTCCATTGCCGGAACCGCGTTTGATCCAAATGTGCACCAAGCCGTCGCGCAAATCCCGTCAGATCAGCCCGAAGGCACCGTTGCTGAACCCTTCCAGACAGGCTGGAAGATCGGTGACCGCACCTTACGCGCCGCAATGGTCGCCGTCAGCACCGGGCCTGAAGCTTAGCCTTTAGGACGCCTTTCCCTTACAAAGCGCCGCGTTCAGTGATAGTTAAGACTGGGTGCGATCTAATGCATCCATAGTTGATGACCCGCCAAAGGAGATGAAAATGCGTAATATTGTGATGTTTCTCGCTGTTCTGGTTGGAGCTGTGCTGCTCAGCGGCCCGGCCCATGCTCAGTTCTTTGGCAAAAAAGACTTCATCTACGAGAAAGACGGCCACGCGATAGATGGCTATGACACGGTTGCCTATTTCGACCTTGCCGCAAATGGTCAAGCAGAAAGCAATGGCGTCAAAGGAAGCACGGACTTCTCCGCGACCTATGAAGGGGCAACATGGCTATTCTCCTCGCAGGCAAATCTCGACAAGTTCAATGCTGAACCGGCCAAATACGCCCCCGCTTATAATGGGTATTGCGCTTATGCAGCGGCAAAAGGCAGCTTGGCAAAGATCGACCCGAATGCGTGGCGCGTCGTTGATGGCAAGCTCTATTTGAATTTCTCTAAGGCTGTGCAGCGTCGCTGGTTAAAGGACGTTCCCGGTCATATCGCCGAGGCCGATGCAAATTGGCCTGAACTGCGCACAAAACTGGCTGAACCGGGCGCATAAGCGGCCGCGCCGCACCAGTGAATTTCGCACTTATTTATCGTATCCCGATACGATGACAGGGGACGAGTGAAGAAACTCTTGAAAATCGTTGCGGAAATAAACATTTACCCCTTGCGAGGCGATGTAAGAACACCATATCGCTAAGCGAAGCGGTGCGCTTGAATGAAAGAGCGCATCACCTTATCCAAATTGGAGCCACAGTTCACCGAGGCGCTTTATTACAGGCCTCATAAAAGACAGACGTGATCGGCGGCAGCCGAAAGACAAGGAATACGAAATATGGGAAAGATCATCGGGATCGATCTGGGAACAACAAACTCATGTGTTGCCGTTATGGAAGGCGGCGCAGCCAAAGTTATCGAAAACGCTGAAGGCCA
>CAZXTI010000313.1:0-2212 GCA_964643565.1 uncultured Hyphomonas sp.
GCGGCGAAGAAGAAAACGCCGATATCGGAAACTGGGACTAGTCCATTGCGCACCGGGTCAGCATCAGAAAAAGGGTTTACCCTGATCGAAATTTTGCTGGTGATTTTTATCATCGGGCTGGCCTCTGGTGTGGCGATTATGTCGGTGCCGAGGTCTGACTCTGAAGCACAGCAAGAAACGATCATGCTGGAGCGTGTGCTGGATAATATCGCGACCCGCGCTGTGCTCAGCGGGGATGTTCACGCCCTTGATATATCAGCGCAGCAATATAGCGCCATGCGCAGAGTTGAAGGCGAGTGGCTGGCAGTGCGCGGCGGCGTTCATGATGTGCCCGAGCAAGTCAGGCTAATCGTGCGCGGCGAGCCGAATGATGATGAGGTTTGGCGGCTGATATTTGATCCGGCTGGTGTGCCATTGGAGGCTTTTATCGAAGTGCAAGGCCAGCGCGAAACGCATGCGATTGAGCGTATCCGAGAAGATGTGGGTGCGCGGCGATGATGAGCAAGCAGACAGAGCGTGGTTTCAGCTTGATCGAAGTGGTGGTGGCGCTTGGTGTTCTATCAACCGCTGCGATCAGTTTTAGCGCGTTAAGCCAGAATAGCGTGTCTGGCGTTTCACAGCTTGAGACGCGTTATCTGGCGCGCACGGTTGCGGATGCGCAGCTTGTCGATGTGTTTACCGACATTGCGCCGATCGAAATAGGGGTCACCTCCGGCACTGCTCGTCAAATGGGCCGTGCGTTTGAATGGGTGCGCACCATTAGCCCGAGCACGCAAGAAGGCTTGTTTCTTGTGAATGTACAGGTCAGCGGGCTAGATGACGGGGTTGTTCTGGCGGAGATCAGCACGCTGAAGGGCGGTGCAAGATGACCGGACATGCGCGCGAGGCGGGCTTTACGCTTGTTGAGATTTTGGTGGCGGTGTTTGCCTTTTCCCTGATGATGGGAGCAGGCAGCATGTTGCTTCTATCGACGCTGCGCAGCCAAAGCCTTGTTGATACCAAGCTGGAACGATTGGGCGCATTGGAAGTGGCGACGGCGCATTTTCGCGCTGATTTCGAGGCCAGTGTTCCGCGTGTTGTATCCACGGGTCGCATTTCCGATCGCCCGCGAAGCATGTTCGGCGGCGCGCCGGACCGGGACGGCGTTTTTCTCGGCCTTGTGCGCGATGGCTGGACGAATTTGGACGCGCGCGAAGATCGCAGCGAATTGCTTAGCGTTGAGTATAAATTGGTGGAAAATAATTTGGTGCGACGCCTTTATGAGCGTGCGGACCCAACCCGGCGAACACCGCAATATGAAACCGTCCTGCTTGAGGGCGTTGAGCGTGTAGAGCTTGGCTTTGTGGATGGGGGCGTATCTGCGCCGCTATGGGATTTTGTCGCCGAGGCGGGCATTGCGCGTTTGCCGGATGCGGTGCAGGTGCGCATTGATTTTGAAAGCGGCGAGACGCTGAGCCAAAGCTTCCTTGTTGGGGGGCGGACATGACCGAACTCTCTTCCGCTCACAAACATTCAGAACGCGGCGCGGCGCTTTTATCGGTCTTGTTATTGGTAACGGTGATGTCCGTGGCGGCGCTTGCAATGCTCGAAACATCCCTTGGTGCAACCAGCAAGGCGAGGCTCGTTGATGCGCGTGCGCAACTTTCCTGGCAGATTATAGGCGCACAAGAAGCCGGGCTTGTCGGTGTAGAGACATTGCGGAATACGGTCGGGGGTCAAATTACCGAGCAAACGCCCAATTTTCGCCAATCAGTGACAACGCCATTGCCAAGCGGGCTGCTGACCACATGGCTGGATGATGACAGTAATTGTTTCAATATTAATGCGCTGCGTGAGCCAGAAGCCGAAGACGGGACCGAGGCCAGCGTCTTTGTTTCATATGAGCATTTGCTTGCAAGCCTGGAACTTGGCGAGGCGGAGGTTGAAGCCTTGCGTGCCGGGCTGGTCGATTGGTTGGATCGTGATGGAACGCAAAGTTTGAGCGGCGCTGAGGATACTTATTATGGGCGTCTGGAACCGCCTTACCGCGCGGCCAATGTTGCTGCTTCCACGGTGACAGAATTGCGTAGTGTACGTGGCTATTCGCAAAATCTCTTTCAGCGTTTGCAACCCTTATTGTGTGCAAGAGAAACCGCCGATCCAAGCATACTCAATATCAACACGCTTAGACCGCAAGATGCGCCGCTGCTGGTGATGGCCTTTTCTGGCGCGC
>CAZXTI010000314.1:0-2206 GCA_964643565.1 uncultured Hyphomonas sp.
GAGTTATCATGCCGAAAATCGCCACGCCTGCTCTTGATGACTTTGATCGCGCAATATTAGCTATCGTCCAGAAAGATAATCAGCTCTCGCATGCAAGCATTGGGAAGCGCGTAAATCTGTCCGCGTCTTCGGTAAGGCGGCGGCTTACACTGATGCGAAAAACAGGCGTCATTACAGCAGATGTCGCCCTCACCGATCCCTCAAAACAGGGATTAACATTCATCGTTCACATCGCATTTGAGCATGAAGCCCCTGAGCTTTATCAGAATTTCAATGCCCAGATGCAGGAAGATCCAGCCGTGTCGCAGTGCTACCATATTTCCGGCGACTTTGATTTTGTACTAATTGTACACGCAGCGACCCCGGAAGCTTACGAAACATGGGGCAGAGTAAGCCTTATGGCGAACACAGCGATCAGGCGTTATTCAACATCTCTGGTCTGGAACCGGGCCAAGTTTACGACGCTTATTTCTCCGGCTAGGCATGTGGATTAGTCATCTTGAAGCGCGCGTTTTTCGCCGCCGAGGACGACGCCCCATATGCCGATCTCGTCCCAGTCTGCGCCGGGGGTTTCCATCGGGTTCGCGTCCAGCACGGTGAAGTCTGCAAGCATGCCGGGTTTGATCGCGCCGATTTCACTTTCAAGGCCGAGCGCGTAAGCTGCATCGACCGTGATCGCCTCTAAAGCCTCCTGTGCTGAGAGTTTCTGCTGGGGCGTTAGCACATTCCCTTCGCGTGTTGCGCGGGTCATGTGCACGCTTGCCGCGCGCAATGGTAGCGGCGGCGCGAGCGGCGCATCAGAATGAAGTGTGACGGGCACGCCTGCTTCAGTGAGAGACGCGAGCGGTAAAATCCAATTGCCCCGTTCAGCGCCCAGTGGCGCTTGGTAAGCCTCGCCCAGAAAGTAGACATAATGACTGGCCGCTGAAATTGCCGCGCCCAATTGCCCGGCTCGCGTGACCTGATCGGATAGGAAAATTCCGGCATGCTCAAACACAAACCGCTGTGTTTCGCTCGTTTGACGTAAAGCCTCAAGTGCATCAAGGCTCGCAGTTTGCGCTGCATCGCCATTGGAATGAATGCGCACATCAAAACCAGCCTCCCAATAAGGCCGGATGGTTTCTGCCAGATCGTTCGGCTCAATCACCCACAGACCTTCACTCCCTTTCGACTGCCCGGCTAAATAACCCGGCGGACTGAGGCGCATTGTTTGGGAATAGAAGGCAGCGTCGGCGAAGAACTTCACTTGCGCTAATACCGGCGCGGGTGTTTCAATGTCTCCAGCCAGCATCTTGGTAACAGCTTCGGGCGATCCTTCGCCGAACTCGCGGGCAAAGGCGCGATGCTCGGGTACAAGGTATAATCTGTATCCAGAATGGGTTGGTGAAATCCAATTGTTCTTGATATTTGCATCCTCCAGCGCTCGGCCAAAAATGCCATAGCCAAGATCAGCCACCGTCGTTACACCGCCAGAACGCAGCAGTCCGGAGAACCCTTCCAACCCTATTGCGATGCGCTGCGGATCAAGCAAGGTTGGTCCCAACTTCTGCAATAGAAAAGAAATAGCATCCTCATAAACGCGCCCTGTCGGCTCGCCATCTGCGCCAAGGTCAATCCCTTCGAACTGCTCATGTAGCGCCGGCGTAATGCCAGCCCATTCAATCGCGTTTTCATTCAGGTAAAAATCATGGCTGGAATAATGCCAGATGATCAGCGGAAACGCGGTGGTAATCGCGTCGAGATCGGCGCGCACCAGATCGCCATGAACCAGATTGTGGTAGCCGAAGATAATCAAGGGGCCATCGCCTTCATGCGCCGCCACCAAATCATTTACCTTACCGAGAAATGCAGCGCGATCTGGCAAGCCCTCCACCACACCGCTTGGTGTTGCCATCTGCCATGGCGGGGTTAGCTTGGTGGCGTATTGCAAAGACGACAGCGCCATATGAATATGCGGATCAATAAGGCCCGGCACGAGGGTTTTATCAGCAAAACTATTATCACGCGTCGCCGCCGGATACGCACCGCTCAGCTCTTCAGCACTTCCCACCGCAAGCACACGTCCCTCAGTCACCGCGACCATTTCAGCCTCGGCCTGCATGTCATCCATCGTAATAATTGTCGCCGCCAAGAACAGCACCACATCTTCGCCCGCGGGCGTGGCAGGTGCCTGCTCAGCACACCCGGCCACAGCAAACCCCATCAG
>CAZXTI010000315.1:0-2143 GCA_964643565.1 uncultured Hyphomonas sp.
GCGCAGGAATCGCAGTGCAAGCGAATGCAGGTATACAAACCATCAGCATGCTCAGCACAGTCAAAATGCTGGATTTCCAAATATAATGTTTCATCATTCGCTCCTGCTAACCTATTAGACTTTCTACAGTGTCTAAGGAAGTGGCCAAGCGTGGGGCATCAATGCGGTCATTTAGAGGCAGCTTATTCGCCGAGCTTGATGCCTTTTTCTTCCAGAAAGCCTTTTAACTCGCCGGTTTCATACATTTCCCGAACAATGTCGCAGCCGCCGACAAACTCGCCTTTGACGTAAAGTTGAGGGATGGTTGGCCAGTCAGAATAGGTTTTGATGCCTTCGCGAATGTCCTGATTTTCAAGGACGTTGGTGGCGGTGTATTCTGCGCCGACGACATCAAGGATCTGCACCACAGTGGAGGAAAACCCGCATTGCGGGAAGGTTGGCGTACCCTTCATAAATAAGAGGATATCATGCGCTTTGACGGCGTCGTCGATGGTTTTTTCAATCGCGTCAGTCATGGCCAGAACCTTTCAAAATTCACTATCACATATTCCATGTGTGGTCTTATGCCTGTGTGTCAAGACATGGGCCCGGCTATATCTGCTTAAGTTCGGCGAGTGCAAATCCTTCAAGATCCCTGTCAGTTTGGCCAGGCGCGGTGTGTAGAATGTGCCAGTGGTCGGTGAGATAGGAGTTCAGATTGCTTGCATCTGCGGCTGAGCGCCATGGCTCGCTCATCAGCCGGACAACGAGCTGGGCGAAATAATAGCGCTTCAGTGAGTTTAGATGTGAGAAGGCGACGCGGCTTTTCGCAGCTCCGCACAGCGCGATACGTTCAAACAGGTCTTTGACCTCGCTGGGGCGCAAATACATCAACAGACCTTCGACAATGAAGAGGGCAGGATCGCTGCGCGCCCAGTGTCCGGCGTCCTCGGCCTCTTTCATAACGCTTTGCAGGGGCTTTTTGCCAAGGTCAGCGGCGATCAGGTGCAAATTATCTGGTAGGCCAATCTCCTCAAGGCCTTTGCGCTTGGCCGCTTGTGTGGCTGGATGGTCCAGCTCGATGAAGCTGACATCGGGGTGTTTTGCGGCATGGCGCAAACAGAGCGTATCAAAGCCGGCGCCAATAATGGCGACTTGCTTTATGCCGTCCGCCATTGCTGCTGAAAATTGCGCCTCCATGAAGAGTTTGCGATGACCGAGGCCTTCGAACATGCCCGGCACTTTTTTCTCAAAGCGGGCAAAGTTCGCGATGGTTTTCTCAGTCTTGCAATCGGCGATCATGTCGGCGCCATATTTATCGATGCCAGCAGCCAAAACCAGACGCTCGGTGAGTTCGGGCATATCTGCGGGTAAGCGGCTCGCCCATTCTGGAAGTTCATTCAAGGTGATAAGAATTGTTGCTACACGCAGGGCTGTCCTGCTTGCTTTTCCCGCTTTCATGTGAGGTTCCATATGATGATTAGAGTTTGCGGGATGTTTACAGTGATTGCTTGCCCTGTAAAGCGGCGTCTGGGCGCTCGGTAGGTGCCCCATGCCGATTAGGTTAGGCTTTGAAGAAAAAAACAGTTGAATCTCTTAGCTAGGCGCGTCATCGTCTTCTCCCAAACTGTATGAGGGGTGAGGCATGATTGGTGTTGTTGTTGTCAGTCACGGTAAGTTGGCGCGTGAACTTGTCGCGGCGGCTGAACATGTCGTTGGTCCGCAAGAGAATTTCACGTCAATTTCAATCGAACCTGATGATGATATGGAAGCGCGCCGCGAACAGATCATTCAGACGGCAAAAGCCTGCGATACGGGCAATGGTGTGATTATCCTGTCAGATATGTTCGGTGGAACGCCTTCCAATCTGGCGATATCGGTTATGCCGAAGGGCAAGATTGAAGTGATCGCGGGTGCCAATCTTCCAATGCTTATCAAGCTTGCCGAAGTGCGCACAAGCATGTCGATTACGGAAGCGGCAGAAGCAGCGAGCGAAGCGGCGAGGAAATATATCTCTATTGCCTCTCAACTTCTGGAGAAGCGGAGCTAAGGCGAGCATGACGACCGTCACCAAATTGGTTCGCGTAGTTAACAAGAAGGGGCTTCATGCGCGGGCCTCCAATAAGTTCGCCAAACTGGTAAACACGTTCCAGTCAGAGGTTCG
>CAZXTI010000316.1:0-2135 GCA_964643565.1 uncultured Hyphomonas sp.
GCCCGGTTCCGCCGCCCCGCACCCGCCCCCATTGGGTAGCCCTGCAACCCATCGCCCCGCAGCATAGCCACCTTCGGCCGAATCTGCGCGCATCTTCGGCCGGCGCTGCCTTTGCTGCGGGGCTATCGGTTGCAGAGATCCCCATAGAGGCTGGGTTCGAGACGGCAGAACTGGTCGTGATCGCTGAGCAGGACATTCTTGGGGACAAGCTTGCAAACCCGCGCCGCAAACGTAAGAGCGCGAACTTTATCGCAGAGGCATCGGCGCTTACTGTCGGGGACCTCGTTGTGCATGTTGAGCATGGTATTGGCCGTTATGCCGGGCTGAAAACACTGACTGTGACCGGTGCGCCGCATGATTGCCTCGAGCTTGAATATGCTGGCGGCGACAAGATTTATCTTCCGGTTGAAAATATCGACCTGATTAGCCGGTTTGGTTCTGATGGGGCTGATAGCCAGATGGACCGCCTCGGCGGGGTTGGTTGGCAAACGCGCAAGGCCAAAGCGAAGAAACGTATTCTTGAGATGGCCGCTGAGCTGATGGAGGTCGCTGCCAAGCGCGCTTTACGCAAAGCGGAACCGCTCAGCGCTGGCAATGGCCTTTACGAAGAATTCGCAGCCCGCTTTCCATATGAGGAAACGGATGACCAGTTGCACGCAATTAACGATGTGCTGGAGGATTTGACCTCAGGTCGACCTATGGATCGTCTCGTTTGCGGCGACGTTGGCTTTGGCAAAACGGAAGTGGCCCTGCGCGCGGCGTTCATGGCTGCAATGTCGGGCCAACAGGTGGCTATCATTGCGCCAACGACTTTGCTTGCACGCCAGCACTATCAGACATTTACAGACCGATTTGCCGGATGGCCGTTGAAGGTGCGTCATCTTTCGCGGTTGGTAACTGGCAAGGAAGCCAGCGCGACAAAGCAAGGCCTGTCGGATGGAACAGTCGATGTCATCGTTGGCACACATGCTTTGCTTTCCAAATCGATTGAGATGAAACGCCTTGGGCTTTTGGTTGTGGATGAGGAGCAGCGTTTTGGGGTTAAGCACAAAGAGCGTCTAAAAGAACTGAAGGCTGACGTGCATGTCCTGACACTGTCAGCCACCCCGATCCCGCGGACATTGCAGATGGCGCTGACGGGGATCCGCGACCTTTCCATTATCGCAACGCCGCCGGTAGATCGCTTGTCAGTACGCACATATGTGACTGAATTTGACACGGTAACCCTGCGCGAGGCATTGCTGCGCGAAAAGTATCGCGGGGGTCAGGCCTTCTTCGTTGCGCCGCGTATTCGTGACATCGACAAGCTAGAGACATTCATGCGTGAGAATGTACCCGAAGTGTCCTTTGTCGTGGGCCACGGCCAGATGGGCGCGACCGAGTTGGAGAATATTATGACGGCGTTTTATGACGGCGTTTATGATGTGCTGCTTTCCACAACGATCGTCGAGTCAGGGCTAGATATTCCGCGCGCGAATACATTGGTTATTCACCGCGCAGATATGTTCGGATTGGCGCAACTCTATCAACTACGTGGCCGTGTCGGGCGCTCTAAACTGCGGGCCTATGCTTATTTTACGACACCGCGCGATAGGCTGATGACGCCGGCAGCAGAAAAGCGGTTGAAAGTGTTACAGTCTCTGGACAGTTTGGGGGCTGGGTTTCAATTGGCCAGTCACGATTTGGATATGCGCGGCGGCGGGAACCTATTAGGAGACCAGCAATCAGGTCATGTTCGCGAGGTTGGCGTCGAGCTATATCAGCAAATGCTGGAAGATGCTGTTGCAGCGCTAAAGGCTGGAGAGGGTGAGGAGGTCATCGACGAATGGTCACCGCAGATTAATCTCGGCGTTTCGGTTCTGATCCCAGAGACATATGTAAAAGACTTGACTGTGCGGCTGTCGCTTTATCGAAGGCTAGCCGATGTTGAGACAGAAACGGAGCGCGAGGCATTCGCAGCAGAGCTGATCGACAGGTTTGGTCCGTTGCCTGAAGAGACGCTGCAATTGATGGAAATCGCAGCGATTAAAACCATGTGTAAGCGTTTAGGGGTTGCCAAGCTCGATGCCGGGCCGAAGGGGGCAGTGTTCTCGTTCCGGGATGATACCAGCTTAGAACCAGAGCAGTTATTGATG
>CAZXTI010000317.1:0-2134 GCA_964643565.1 uncultured Hyphomonas sp.
CCTGAGAGAAGAGCGAGCAATATAGGGTGGCGGGGGAAGGTGTTGGATAAGTTTTGTTGATGATCTTCAAATCAGCCGCAGATATCTGCGCAGGCAGGTATCCATGGACCGTTACGTTCCGCCGGACATTTCGTTGTGTTCAGCACCATGGACCCCTGCCTTCGCAGGGGTTGGCGGGTTTTTGGGCTTGATTGTTACAGGGCTGGGTCCCGGATAAGCTCTACGAGTTTTCCGAGATGGCAGTCACCTATTTGATTATGCGGGTGTCTGGGGAACCCAATTTATCCCCGCCCGCGATAGGGTGCGACGCCGGTGTCTGGTGCCCAGACGCCTTTTGGTAGTTCACCGCTTTGCCAGAACACATCTATCGGAATGCCGCCGCGTGGATACCAATAGCCCGCCATGCGTAGCCAGCGCGGTTCGAGCAAACCAACCAGCTTCTTGGCAATCGCAATCGTGCAGTCTTCATGAAAAGCGCCGTGATTGCGGAAGGCGCCAAGATAGAGCTTCAGGCTTTTACTCTCGACCAGCCAATCTCCCGGCACATAGTCGATGACCAAATGCGCAAAATCTGGCTGGCCTGTGACGGGACATAGCGAGGTAAATTCCGGCGCGGTAAAGCGGGCGACATAATTTGTGTCGCTGTGCGGGTTCGGCACGCGCTCCAGAATATCTGCTTCAGGGTCAGTTGGCAGGGCGCTTTGCGCGCCGAGCTTATCGAGGTTTGCGTAGATGTCTTTTTTATCGGTCATGAGGAAAACGGTGTTGGGATATAGCCAAAGAGCAGGCCGATATAGAGGAGATATCCGCCGAGCATGATCGCGCCTTCCCAGCGTGCGATCTTCTTGCCGGTGAAGGCAAAGATGAAGACGAGGAAGACGGAGAGGGCAAGGGTGGAGATGTCGGTCCAGGTGAGGGCATCACTTGCGGTGCTGAGCGCATCGCCTGCTGAGTAGGAGGCCCCCGCAACGCCTTGACCATCGCCGGTTAGGTTGAAGGGGTGGACGATTGCGGTCACACCGATAATGCCAAGTATGTTGAAGATGTTTGAACCGAGCACAGTGCCGAGCGCGACATCAGATTTACCGCGCATGGCGGAAATTCCAGCCGTGGCCAGCTCTGGCAGGCTGGTGCCGAAGGCGACGAGGGTCAGGCCGATCAGTGTTTCGCTAACGCCGAAATTGGATGCGATATCGATACCGCCCTCAACCAGTATTTTTGCGCCAAACACAACACCGACAATGCCAGCAATCGCGAAGAAAAATGCCATCGGTAGCGCGTCATTGGCCTCTATTAGCTCGCCTTCTTCAGCGTGCATTTGTCCGGCCTGATTGTCTGCTGTTTTGTCGAGCAGAAAGGAAGTGAGGATATAGAAGATGAGAAGGGCAAAGAGGCCAAGCCCGACGGCACGTGAAAACGTATCGTAATATGCCAGCGCGCAGAAGATTAAAGTAACGCCCACCATGACGGTGAAGTCTCGCGCCAAAGCGCGCGGGTTGGATGTGATCGGGCGAATAAGTGCTGCAACGCCGAGCACGAGCAGAATATTCGCGACATTCGACCCAGCCACATTGCCGACCGACATGCCCTCAGCGCCAGAAAGTACAGCTTCCAAGCTTGTCACCAATTCAGGAACCGACGTGCCAAAGCCAACAAGCGTCAAGCCGATGACCAGCTCTGACACGTTCAGCTTTCGCGCGATCCCGACAGATCCTCGCACCAGCGATTCCCCGCCGACAAATAGGAGGATGAAGCCGCCGAAAACCATTAAGTAAGACAAATGTTCGCCCCTTTTTTATTGCAGGCTTCTTTCTATATCAGCGCAGCTTGGTTCGCAAAGGGCAAGGTGCATATCGCGATTTGTAAAGGCAAGTGTCATAATTTGGCCCCTTTGTGTATATTTCTTATGGGTGAGGGAGGATCATTATGAAGTCATTTATGTATGTTTGCGCGTCCGGCATGCTTCTAGCAGCCTGCGCAACCACTCCAACAGGATATAAAGATCAAGCGCGGCAGATAATCGACAGGGAAACCGTGAGCGATTTAAGAACGTTCCGCAATGAGCAAGATTTTCTGAGGTATATCGAGGAGGTCCAATCCGCAGAGAGGCTGTATTGGCGCTCTGATCAAGCCG
>CAZXTI010000318.1:0-2131 GCA_964643565.1 uncultured Hyphomonas sp.
GCGCGCCAACACAAAATAATGCAAACAGAGCAGGCACCGCCCAAGGTGAGCCCACAAGCGCGTCTATCCGTGTCATCAGCCCATCAATGCCCGGCAAGATGCCCGCCTTGCCAAGCGCGAATATGGCGATCACGACAATGAGCACCGCACCCGGCAAAAGCCATGCCCGCCAGATCGGTTCTGGCACAGACGGGTCGGACGGGTCACGCATTCCTCAAATCGCCCCTGCCCTTATCCGGCCTTGCGAAACTTGAAGACAAAGCGGTCGGTTTTGCGCCGCACCGATGGATCAAACACGCTCAGCGCATAATCATCATCTGGGTTAGAAAACAGGTCACTCTCCTCGACAAGCTCCAGCCCCGCTCGCTTGGCATGGTCAAGCACAATCGCCGGATCAATCCGGTGCGTGTCGCTGCCACTCGCCGCTGGCGCGCCTGTCGCTGCCTTGTGGTCAATTGCAACAAACACACCACCGGGCTTCAGCACACGGACAATCTCCGCGAACGCCTTATCGGGATTACCGAAAGCTTCAACGGGCGCATTCTCCGGGCGAAACCAAAGCTCATGCGGGCCAAGGAACCATGTCACCAGATCCGCGCCGCCATCGGCCACCGTGATTTCATCAAAATTCGTACGCATCGCTTGCACATTGTCGAGACGGTCATCGAGACGCTCAACAATCGCGTCCCCGAAGAAGGCGTCAAAGGCGAGCGGATTGTCATATACACTTTGCCTTCTGGGCCAACTGTATGTGCAAACAACTCCGTGTAATATCCGCGCCCAGCCTCCAGCTCGACGACCGTCATGCCATATTCGATGCCGGTAAAGGTCAGCACCTCTGTTGGTTTGCGCAACTTATCTTCGGTCAGATCAGCTACGGGTCGATCGGGATGGGTCAGGATTGAAACATGGTCAGCGGGCGGCGGGTTCAAGCGCTTGCCGGCCAATGGGTCTGCTGCGTCCGGCGTGGCACATCCTGCGAGCATCGCGCCAGCCAGAACCACATTTAGAAGTATAATCCGCACCATTTTGCTTATGCCTTTTCCAACATTTTCTCGCTCATCTCCCACAAGCGTTCAGCCTTTTCATCATCGCATATCCATTCACGCGCATGCTGCCAGCGCTGGCTCTCCTCAGTGGCCAATTGCGCGACATCACAATCTTCGCAATACAGGCCGCCCATTCCATCAAGACTTTCAGAGGTCGCCGCCCAGACCGAGGTCGATGCGCCCTGTTCAGGTGTCTTAAACATCGCAGCGATCGCTTCCGGGATCGTGCCATCAGCATTCTTCCAGCCAAGCGCCACCATTTCTTCTTCAGGCAAATGCCGCTGTAGCGGGGTAAAGATACCGCCCGGATGCACTGAAAACGCGCGCACGCCATGTTCCTGCCCCATCTTATCAACTTGCTTTGCAAACAATGCGTTCGCCGATTTCGCCTGCCCGTAGGCTTGCCACTTATCGTAATCATGCGAGGTAAAATGCGGGTCATCCCAGTGCACATCGGTCATGGCATGCGCCGTTGAGGACAGACAGACAAGCCGGGCACCATTGGCTTTTTGCATACATCCTGCCAGCCCCATCGTCATCGCCATATGGCCAAGATGATTGATCCCGAATTGCGATTCCCAACGCGGCCCCACACGGGTTTCGGGGCACGCCATGATCCCGGCATTATTAATCAGCATGTGCAAGGCGCGGCCCGTACCTGCATAGTCGCTAGCAAACTTTCGCACGCTGGCAATATCGCCGAGATCCATCTTCGCAATTTCGATATCGCCCGCTACCCCGCCAAGCGCTTCTTCGGCGACGTTAATCCGGCGCGCTGGCACGGTGACTTTTGCGCCCGCTGCGGCCAATGCACGAACCGCCTCAATACCGATACCGGAATATCCCCCCGTCACCACTGCGTTCTTGCCGGAAAGGTCTTTGCCCGCCAACACCTCGCTTGCGGTTGATTTGGCGTGGAACCCTGAACCAATTGGTTTTTGCATCTGTGCAGTCATGGCGGCTTTCTCCTTAAAATACTCGCCCCACTCTAGCCGCCAATAACCCGTCTCGCCAAGCGCGAAAGGCAAACATCACGATTAAATAACAACTATAGCCAGCGCAGAAAATCTGTGGTGGATTAA
>CAZXTI010000319.1:0-2128 GCA_964643565.1 uncultured Hyphomonas sp.
GTGCTCTCAGAAGACGACCGCACCCTTACCGCCCAGGCACTTGCAGCAACACGCGCAGATGTGTGCGCCGTGCAAGAAGTTGAGAACCTCCTCACGCTCACCACCTTCCACAATTCCTATCTGTCGCGCTGGACGCGCCAGCCCTATCCCTTTCATGTCCTGTTTGAGGGGAATGATCGGCGCGGCATCGATATTGGTCTCCTGTCGCGGCTGGACGTGACACGAAAGGTCAGCCACGCAGATGCCTCATTCGCAAAACTTGGTATCGCGCCGCCCGAAGGCGTGCACCCGAATGAGCGGGTCTTCCGGCGTGACTGCCTTGAGGTCGATGTCGTAAAAGAGGGCGAAACACTCACGCTTTATATCTGCCATTTCAAATCCATGCATGGCGGGCGCGACAAAAGCCGAAAAATTCGCGATGGCGAAGCACGCGGGGTGAGGGCGCTGATTGAGGCAAGGTTTAAAAACCCCGCCAATGAAAACTGGGCCATCCTCGGTGATCTAAACGATTATCTTGAGATCGACGGCGTATCTGACAATGAACACAGTCTTGGCGCACTCCTCAGCGATGGATTCGCCAGTGATATGGTGCTTTTATGCGAGGATGAGGCGACAAATCGCTGGTCTCATCACTTTAAAAAGCTCGATCAATATACAGCGCTAGATCATATATTACTGTCGCCAAGGCTTGCAGACTTGAACCGACACTCTAGCATAGCGTATGTGCGGGCGGGTTTACCTTGGCGTGTAACACGCCATAAAGGGTACCGATTATCAGGGGTTGGATGGGCTAACCCCAAAGCATCTGATCACTGCCCCCTGGCAGCGACGATAAAGTTTTAGGGCTAAGAAGGCCATTTGGCCGATCTGAACACAGGGTAAGAGAAACACATGTCGAGATTTGATGACCTGCTGGCGCGGGTAGAAACATATCAGGAATTGGCTGCGGAGAATTATAACCGCATCCGCAAACTCGCAGAGGATTTAAGCACAGGCTTGTGTGACTTCTTGGAGTCTACATCTGGCGCGTGCGTTTTTCTGGTGCCGCCGCAGGGTCCGTTTACGCCCAAAGATCACGGCGATGCCGCCTTTTCCATGCCGCCGCGCGGATTTCGCCAATTGGGACCGATCGCGTTTGGGCTCGCAGTTCGTGTCAGCAAAGGCACAGATTGGCTGCGCGTTACGCTACAATGCCAGAAAGTTGGCGATAAATTCACCGTCCATATTATCGAAGGCGAGGGCTATACGTTTGAACTGCCACTTGCAGAAGCAGACGCAGAGCCTTTCTATCAACACATCTATGATCATGTGTATGACTGGTTCGACAATTTGATCGAACGCTATAAAGAAGGCGAAGATTACAGCACGCTGGAAATAGGCTTCGACTTTTCAGACGATGATGACGAAGATGATAGCAATCAAAATGTCATGGTTTAGCCAGCCTCCCATCCGGCAACAGGATATGTTCTAAATGTTCTACACACCCATATTCTTACTCGCGGGGGACGCTGTTGAAACGGCGACCAGTTCCGGCGGTCATGGCAATGAAACACTGATCCTGTCCGTTGCGCTTATCGGCGCGCTTGGCCTTGGCGCGCAATGGATCGCATGGCGCTTGCAGGCTCCAGCCATTGTGCTTATGGCGCTGGCAGGGCTCGCCGTTGGACCTTTATGGGCTGTTATGACCGGCGACCCTTTGCTCAACCCGGATAAAGAGTTCGGTGATTTGCTCCGGCCCATCGTGTCACTTGCTGTGGCCGTTATCCTGTTTGAGGGCGGTCTTGTCCTCAAATTCGACAATTTGCGCGATGCCGGGCCTGCCGTTCGCCGTATGGTATTTGTCGGTGGCCCGCTCGCATGGATATTTGGCAGCCTTGCAGCTCATTATGCCGCCGGTTTGGACTGGGCCAGTTCCATCGTCTTTGCAGGCGTTATGGTGGTCACCGGGCCGACCGTGATTATGCCTTTACTACGCCAATCAAAGCTATCTGGACGCACCGGCGCGGCCCTCAAATGGGAAGGCATTGTCAACGACCCGATCGGCGCGCTTTTTGCCGTGATCGCATTTGAAGTTGTTCGCGTTGCATCCGGCGGCGGCAGTATTTTCGTCACAGCAGCATGGATACTC
>CAZXTI010000320.1:0-2117 GCA_964643565.1 uncultured Hyphomonas sp.
AAAAAGCCGAAACCCTCGGCATCAAAACCCTCACCGAAGACGAATGGCTAGAACTTATTGGCTAAGGCCAAGGTCAGCTTTTGGTCAGGCGGAGACACATGACTAAGGGTTTCGCGCTCTAGGAACACCACTTTTGATGGCTTCCAAAGCAGCGGGAAATGCCCATACTTCGCTGTGGGCACCTTCAATTGAACCGGACCGAGGTATTCGTTCGGCATTTTTTTTCACCCACCTTCTGAGCCTATTCCACCATCGCTTCGCCGGTTCGGGAGCGGGTTGTCCGATAATTGAGTAGTGATTGCCGATCCATTCGAATGAGGAGAAGCCAATTTGACCCCCTGGATTTATCCTCACGTTCAACCAATAAATTGCGGGATGCCCAGCGCCAAAATAAGGAAAACTTGGATTTGCCCCAGCGCGACGCTCACTCCATCCTTTGAAAGGGTCTACTATAACTTCGTCCGCTTCTTCCGAGTTTGCGGTCAACAATGGCAACGGACCAGAGTTTTTGTGAAACAAACAATAGCGACCGCTCTTACTGATCTCAAAATCTAATACTGCTTTCCAATCACCCGGCCCGGCAGACTCGATGAGCGCAATGTCTTCTTCAGAAGATAACCACTGTGATGATAACTGCAGGTCTTTATGATCCAAGTAAAGTGGAAGCCACGGCAAAGCTAATCTCCAGCAAGTCTTGAAATCAGTTTAGCACAGATCGTGCTCACCACAACGAATGCAAACGGCTGCTTATCAATCGATTTCAGCAATTGGATAATTAATTCTAATCGTCCATTCTTCTTGAATTGCAACCTTTCGCCTTTTCGCCACTTATGTCCCCTCCGACGCCGAAAGCAGACCTAAGCTTTCAATTGTCATCCCGGAATTTGCGCGCGCAAATATCCGGGACCCAGAACAATTGCTAGACCCTGCCTAAATCGCGGCGCAAGCCTCTTTCAGCCAGTCTTTCACCTCGCCATCGACGAGCGGGCTGATCTTGTCCCAGACCTCGGCGTGATAGGTATTGACCCAATCGATCTCGGCGTCGGTTAGCAGCGCTTTGTCAATCAGGCCGGAGGCGAGCGGTGCCCATGTTAAATTCTCAAAGCCCAACATATCAATTTCGCCGCCCGCGATCGCTTCAGGATTGGTGACGAATTGCAGGTTTTCAATCCGTATGCCGAATTCACCTGTTTTGTAATAGCCAGGCTCATTGGAGACAATCATGCCTGGGACAAGCGGTGTCGCGTTCCATGATTTCGCGATGCGCTGCGGACCTTCATGCACGCCGAGATAGACGCCGACGCCGTGCCCTGTGCCGTGACCATAATCGACGCCTGCCTGCCAGAGTGCATGGCGCGCGAGCGTATCGAGATGGGTTCCAGTGGTGCCGTGCGGGAAGCGAACCACGGCGAGCGCAATATGTCCTTTCAGGACTTGGCTATAGCGCGCGCGCATTTCATCGGTTGGCTCACCAATCGGGACGGTGCGCGTAACGTCTGTCGTGCCGTCCGTATACTGTCCGCCGCTATCGACGAGAAACAAGGAGCCGCGTTCGAGCATCTTGTTCGTCGCTGTCGAGACCCGGTAGTGCACAATTGCGCCGTTCGAACCCGCGCCAGAAATCGTCTCAAATGATAGATCATTAAGCTTGCCGGTCGCATCTCGAAAGCTCTCCAGCTTCGTTACCGCATCGATCTCTGTGACATTGCCAGATTGGGCTTCCGTGTCGAGCCAATGCAAAAACCGCGTGAGGGCGGCGCCGTCGCGAATATGAGCGGCCTGCGTGCCTGCAAGTTCTGTACTGTTCTTACAAGCCTTTGGCAGTGCGCATGGATCCTGCGCGCTGAGTATGGCCGCGCCAGCCTGTTCCAGGGTTTCAAAGAACCAAGCTGAGGTGATGTCGGGATCAAGGCTTACGGTTTTCCCGGAGAGGGCAGCAAGTTCTGTCTCCAGCTGGGCGATGGGATGAAGGCGGACGCCATTGCCCAAATGTTCGCGCAAGCCGTCGCTGACTTTTGCTTCGGCAAGGAATAGATCAGCGCTGCCATCGACATGCAGGATTGCGCGTCCCAAGGGGAGCGGGGTGCACATGACATCTCCGCCGCGAATATTAAAGG
>CAZXTI010000321.1:0-2110 GCA_964643565.1 uncultured Hyphomonas sp.
GCCGCTGACCTCCTGCCCGCTATCGAACCTTGCCCTTTGCGTGATTGATGATGTCACCAAAAGCCCGGTGCGCGACATGTTAGACGCTGGCTTGCACGTCACGGTCAATTCCGATGATCCGGCCTATTTTGGCGGCTATATGAACCAGAACTATGCTGCTGTGGCCGACAGATTGGCGCTAAGCGATGCCCAATTGGTCCAGCTTGCCAAGAACAGTTTCACGGCGAGCTTTCTCAGCGACCAAGAGATCGCAAAGCATTTGGCCGAAATTGATGCAGCAATCGCCTGAAAACCGCAACAAAAGCTAGCGACTCAGACCGTCACGCGCTAAACACGCGCGCATGACCGATACATCCCAAATCCTCACCGCGCTCAAAGCTGAGCAGACCGAAACCGAAGCTGCCGAACACGGCATCAATGCTGAGGAATGGGAGCGCCTCACCTCGCGCCTTGGGCGTAAGCCGAACCTTGTCGAGCTGGGCATTTATTCGGTGATGTGGTCGGAGCACTGTTCTTACAAATCTTCGCGGCGGCATTTGTCGAAGTTTCCGACCAAGAACGAATATGTCATTCAAGGCCCGGGCGAAAATGCGGGCGTGATTGATATTGGCGACGGGCAAGCGGCGATCTTCAAAATGGAGAGCCATAACCACCCCTCTTACATTGAGCCATATCAGGGCGCGGCGACGGGTGTGGGCGGTATTTTGCGCGATGTGTTCACCATGGGCGCGCGTCCGATTGCGCTGGTCAATGCGCTGCGCTTTGGCGAGCCGGACCATCCCAAAACGCGCGAGCTTGTGGCGGGTGTCGTGGCGGGCATTGGCGGTTATGGGAACTGTGTTGGTGTGCCGACTGTCGCGGGCGAGACGCAGTTCGACAAGGGCTATAATGGCAATATCCTCGTCAATGCGATGGCCGTGGGTCTCGCCGATCAGGACAAGATTTTCTATGCGCGCGGGGCAACGCCCGGCAATCCGATTTTCTATGTTGGGTCCAAGACAGGCCGCGACGGCATTCACGGCGCGACGATGGCGTCTGCTGAGTTCTCTGAAGGTGACGAGGAGAAGCGCCCAACCGTTCAGGTCGGCGATCCGTTTACGGAGAAACTACTCATCGAAGCTTGCCTTGAGCTGATGGCGACCGATGCGATCCAAGCCATTCAAGATATGGGCGCAGCGGGCCTCACCTCTTCTTCGGTTGAGATGGCCGACAGCGGCGGCGAAAATGGCGAAGGCATCGGCGTTCGCATGGACCTCGACAAAGTGCCCCAGCGCGAAACCGGCATGACCGCTTATGAGATCATGCTGTCGGAGTCTCAGGAGCGCATGTTGATGGTGCTTTATCCGGACAAGATCGACGTGGCCAAAGCCGTGTTTGATAAATATGATCTGGCTGCTGAAGTGATTGGTGAGACGACCGATACGGGCCGCTTGGTGCTGGAGCAATTTGGCGAAGTGGTTTGCGATATTCCTGTCTCGCCGCTGGCCGATGATGCGCCCAATTATGACCGTCCTTGGGATGAGCCGGTTAAGCGTGCCCCGCTTGATATCTCGAAATATCCAGAGCCGGAGGATTATGGCGAGGTTCTGCTGAAGCTGATGTCATCGCCGGATATGGCATCCAAGCGCTGGATCTGGGAGCAGTATGATCGCCATGTGATGGGCGATACTGTCGACAGTTCGCAAAGCATGGGCGACGCGGCGATTGTGCGTATTCACGGGACCAATAAGGCGCTGGCGATTACCTCGGACTGTAACCCGCATTATGTTGCCGCTGATCCATATGAAGGCGGCAAGGCGGTTGTGGCGGAGGCTTACCGGAACCTCTCTGCGGTGGGCGCAAAGCCGATTGCGATTACTGACAATCTAAACTTCGGCAATCCGGAACGCCCGGAAATTATGGGCCAGTTTGTCAAAGCCGTTGAGGGCATGGCCGAGGCGTGTAAAGAGCTCGACTTCCCTGTCGTGTCCGGCAATGTCTCGCTTTACAACGAGACAGATGGCGTCGGCATCCCGCCAACACCTGTGTGCGGCGGGGTTGGCCTGATTGAGGATGTCTCGAAAATTGCGACGCTGAAGGGCGCGCAGGCGGGGGATGTGCTGATCCTGAT
>CAZXTI010000322.1:0-2110 GCA_964643565.1 uncultured Hyphomonas sp.
GGGTTGGAGATGACATCGATGACGTCTGTGATCGGGGTGTCAGCCGGAACCGGGCCATCGCTAAAAGCAAGTAAGGCACGGCGAAAATCTGGTGTTGAGTCGATGCCCATCAATTGGACAAGTCGGAAGAACTGGTATCGCTCTTGATAATTCGCATCTGGAAAACCGGTTAGTATCGTAATGCACTGCTCTTGCGCTGCGGCATCAGCGAGCGAAAGGGTGGGCACGTCATCGGCTGAGGCACTTGATGAATTATCTTGTGCTAGCGCAGGTTGGAAACATGCGCTCACGAAGAAAAAGATCAGAAATATACGCATCATAGCTTAGCCCCGTTTTGGCGCTTTTGGTGCGGTCAGGCTAGCTCTAGGTGTGCCCTCGGAGGTGGTTTCTGGTTCAGTAGTTGTCGACTCGATGAACGGTGTCGCATGTGTCGCGCCGCGCGGTGCAGCGCCTGTATCAACACCATTTTCAAAAAGACGCAAACGGCCTTCACTCCCAGCTTGAGATATAAGTATCGTTCCATCAGGCTCCCCATTAACAAAGGTGCCTTCCATTGAGACGATCGCATCGGTGCCGTGTTTGATAAGATAGCCGGAGCCATTAGGTTGGCCGTTAAGCGCTGTGCCGTAATATTCGACGGATGTGCCGTCATCATATGTCAAAATGCCAACGCCCGTTCCTGAGGCGATGCCCCCGGAACATTCGCCGAGCCAAATTCCGTCGGCTGCTTGATCATTGTGCGTGTATGCGCAACTGGAGCCGATCGCTTCGACGGCGCGTTGGTTTTCAGAATAAAGGTCCTGAAGCTTCGCGCGCAGATCCTCAAAGCGGATTGCGGTGATTGTTTCATTAGAGTCGATGAGATCGACCTGAACGCTTACTTGCTCTTCCAAAGCGGGGACAATTGATGTCAGGTAATTTGTACCAATGCTGGCGGATTGACGGTTTAATCTGAACGCCTGATTAGCAGAGAAAATCGCTGCATTTGCAATCGTGCTGGTGAGAATTGCTTCCCCGATATTTACATTGCCGTCTTGTCCGGTTTGGTTAATCGCAACACCAGCCGCAACAGCGCCAAGAATAGCTAAACCGGTTGCGACATTCTGCTGGCGCGCCAGCTTGCGGCGTTCGGTTAGGACGTTGTACTCTTCGCCTAGCATATCGCGGACTTGCGCGCCCATTTCTCCATTATGAATGCCATCGAAGATGCGAAGTGACTGGACCGACAAATATCTTTGCTCAGCTTGCAGCAACCGCTCTGTGTAACGCATCCGTGCCTGGAAGTCGTCGTCTTCAAGGCCTGTAAGGGTTAGGGCAGCAAGTGTTGGATCAAATTGCGCGACCGAGGCGGCACGCTCCAGCATTGTTGCTTTTCTCATATCGATGGAATTCAAAAGACCGACAACTTTGTCAGCGAGCGGAGCGGAAAATACGTCTTCGAGCGGGTCGACCGCGCCAGTGCCATCTCCTGACAGGGCGGTAAGCGCTTCGCGGTCAAGCAAAACCTTTTCTAGCGGATAGACACGCGTTTCATTCGCCGCGAACCTGTCATGTAGGTTCGTTGTTGAGGCGGCGCCTGTATTGCCCTGAGAAATGAATGAGATGAAATGCAGCTCAGAAGGGGTCGTTTCAAACGCACCTGATTGGAGACTGCTGATTGAGTTCGTTATCGCCGATCCTGCATTCCCACTGGCATGGCCCAAGAGGGGTTGGCTAGAGAGCAAGATACCGCGCGTTGGTGCTGCGGCCCGGTGATCGGAGTGAACTGTTACAAGCGGGGTGATCAGATCGCCAAATGTCAGCGGCGCGCCGGTCATCATCTTTTCTGGGTCGGGGAAAGAATAAGCTGCAAAATCCAATGTAAGGACACTTGGGATCGATTCAGCCTGCGTGATGGGCTCTGATGTAAGCGTTCCGTCTTCAGCGAGTACGACGCTGTGAGGGGACAATAAGACAGTATGTTCCGGTAGGCGTTCGACGAGTTCCTTATAGAGTGACAGGGCGAAATAGTTTGATTTTACAATTGCCCCATCTGCGATGGCTTGCGCGTCAATGATTTCGAAGCTGCCATTTGCACTGCCGCCAATCGGCGTTCGCAGGTAATTTGAGC
>CAZXTI010000323.1:0-2097 GCA_964643565.1 uncultured Hyphomonas sp.
GGATTGAGGCGCCGAGGATTTTCTTACCCATCCAGATGATTTTCACCTCGCCATCAGTCTTGTGTTCGGCAATGGCGCGGTCATTTTCGTGGAAAGGGAAGCTGCCGGTTTTAACTTTGTCGCCATAGGCAGCGCGCGCTTCGCTTTCGGTCATGCCGAGTTGGGCGATTTCAGGCTGCATATAAGTCACGGAGGGCAGCGCTTCTGCGTCTGCATCGGCATTTGGCATCCCGATAATCGCGGCGCGGGTAAAGATGGAGGCATGCATGCCAGCAACATGGGTGAACTGGGCTTTGCCATTGGCGTCGCCGAGCGCCCAAACGCGCTTATTGGAGACAGAGCGGAGATTTTTCTCGACCACGACATTGCCGCGATCCACTTTGATATTGGCTTTTTCGACATCAAGGCCGTCAAGATAAGTGCGCCGTCCGACCGCAACGAGCACATGCGTGCCAGAAACGCTTTCGCCGCCGCCATCCTGAGTTTCGGTGCGCACGGTGATATTGCCAGCGGTGCCAGATACTTCGACCGCTTTGTGGCCTTCCATAATTGTGAGGCCTTCCTTGCGCAGTGCTTCAAGCGCGATGGCGGCATGGCCCTCATCAGTACGCGAGAGCGCGCGGCCCATCTCGACGACGGTGACCTGGCTACCAAGGCGTTGGAAGGCTTGTGCCATTTCGATGCCGATTGGACCGCCGCCAAGGACGATAAGTTTTTCAGGAAAGTCTGGCGTGGTGAAGATTGAATGATTTGTCAGATAGGGCGTTTCCGCGAGGCCTGGAATAGGCGGGATGAAGGCCGTTGACCCGGTCGCGATGACAATACGTTTGGCTGTGACGCGTGTGGTATCGGACTCGACTGTTTTTTCGTCAACGAAGCGGGCAAATTCGGAAATGACAATCGTGCCGAAGCTTTCAAAGCGCTCAACACTGTCCACTGGTGCGATATGGTCAATGACGCCTTGAACATGGGCGCGCACCTTTTGCCAATCCACTTTTGGTTCCGCATCAATCGTGACGCCGAACTTTTCGGTATTGCGCATATCATTGGCCGCTTTTGCCGCTGCCAGCAGAGCCTTGGAAGGGACACAGCCATGATTGAGGCAATCGCCGCCCATTGCCGCGCCTTCGAAAAGGACAGTGGTGAGGCCTAGATTCGCTGCCGCATAGGCGGTTGAGAGGCCAGCTGAGCCAGCGCCGATAATACAGATGTCGGCTTTGATTTTGCGTTTGTCAGTCATGTTTTTATTCCAGCGTAATGTCTATGAAATGCAGAGGCGGCACCCTCGTACCGCCTCTGTTAGCTATGGTATATCAATTTCGCGCTATTCTTCGGCTTGAACCGCTGCGCTTTTCTTGAAGAATTTTTTGTAAGCAATCGGGATCAAAGCGACCACACCAAGCGCGATCAATGCCGGGATAAAGTTGCTAGCCAATGTCTTGATATCAACGTCGCCGCCTGCGCGCAGCGTGTCACCTACAGCCACGCCGATCCATGTATAGGCGAGCGTGCCGGGGATAATGCCGAGCAGGGTGGTGATGAAATAGTCGCGGAATTTCGCGCCGAGGATGGCGGGCGCAATATTGACCACGGCAAACGGGAATGCGGGGATAAGACGAAGCGCAAAGAGGTAAGACAAGGCATCCTCGTTAAACCCTTTCTGCATCTTGTCGATAAATGGACCCACGACAGAGCGTAAAGTTTCGCCAATCGAGGTCTTCGCTGCGAGGAAGAGAACGGACGCCCCAATTGTTGCGCCGATCACGGTTGCGCTTGTCCCGAAGACAAGGCCAAATAGAACGCCGCCGGAAATAGTCAGGAAGCTTGCCGGAACCATAAAGGCAGTCGCCGCAGCATAGACCAGCATATAGACGACAAATGCCAAGAGGAAATTGGCGGCAATCTGTGCATCAAGCCAGCCAATGTTCTCGGCGAAGCCTTCGAGCGTCAGATATTGATGCCAGCCTTGCGAAAGGGCGAAGCCAAGGCCTGCCAGAAGGACGATGAAAGGCGCAAAGCTTTTGAGATACCCAGCAAAGGATTTCTTCTGAGGTGTTTCTTCGGTCATTTGATTAGTCATATCGATAGACATTGGGA
>CAZXTI010000324.1:0-2087 GCA_964643565.1 uncultured Hyphomonas sp.
TTTTCGCCGCGCCAATCGAAGCCCGCATCCGGGTTTGCAAATTTTAAGTCATCGACCGTTAAAGCAAAGCGGAACGGGAAGCCGCCAAGACGCTTGGAGGAAAAGGTCAATTCGGCGCCTGCGGCGCGTTGCTCGGTGATGAATGTATCAATGCCTTCATCGATTTTTCCCTTGGCGAAAAACCAGTAGCCAGAATAGGCCGCACAAAGCAGGGCGAATAGGATAAAGGGAATATAGATCCAGAGCCTGGAAGGCGGCTTGGTGTCTTTCGGCGCGCTAGGCATATCGTAATTGTCTGTCATATCGGTCAGGTTTCCAAATCTTCGCGCGTCCGGCCTTGAATGGCGAGGCCCTCATCAAGCAGAGTTTCGCATGCGGTTTCAATCACTGTTTCCAGCTTTTTCATAAAGGGCTCTTTCTTCATACCCGTTTCTATTGTGGGAAGAATTTCGATGACGACGGTTCCGGGTCGTCGGCGTATCCCGCGCCGGGGCCAGCACAGCCCGATATTGGTTGCGACAGGCACGACCGGGACATCAAGCTCATCATACATGCCATAGACGCCCGGCCGATATTTTGGTGGGGCACCGGGAAGTTGGCGCGTGCCTTCAGGAAAGATAAGAAGTTGGCGACCTTCCTGCATGCGTTTGCGGGACGCCTTTATCATGTTGCGCAATGTTTTTGAGCCGCCTGCGCGGTCAATTGCGATCATATCTGATCGCCACGCATACCAGCCAAAAACCGGATACCATAAGAGTTCTTTCTTGATGATGATGGCCGGGTGATCCAGCACGAGCCAAGGCACAAAGGCATCATACATGCTCTGATGCTTGCTCGCCCAGATGATCGCGCCTTCAGGCAGGTTCTCGACGCCGCGTATTTCGGTTTTCACCCCCATAATGACACGCAAAGCGAGGCGTGTATTTTTGATCCAGAGGCGCACTGTTTTAACGGCGATACGCCGGGATAAAATAATCAAGGGCAGGCAGAGGAAGGCAAGGATCACCATGCTTAGGTAGATCCAGAGTACAAAGAGTATCGAGCGCGCCATATTCATGTGGTGGTCTTCATCCTTTACCGCCTGCGTTTTAGACGCATACGCGATTGCTGGCCTTGTGCAAACTAGATCGTTTCAGCAAGGGTGCGAATGACAGTTGTGCGCGCCGCGCTACGTGCGGCAATGCCAGCAAGGATCGGTGTGGCCAGTAGGATGAACAGATCCCAAAAACCAAGGCTCAAAGCAGGTAGGAGCCAGCTACGCCCGCCGCCTTGTCCGAAGCCGAAGACGAGCAGTGCCGCGAGCCCAAGCGCGGCCAATGCGCCAACCGCACCGGCCCGTAGTCCAAGCAGCCAGAACCGCCTCTCAAATAGATTTGCGATATAGCGATCTTCTGCGCCGGTCAGATGCAGGACATCCACAATGTCCCGGCGGGCCAAGAGGGCAGCATGGGTTGCAAAGGCAATGACGGCGACGGCGGTTGCGACAAGTAGGGCAACTGTTGCCAGCGCGATCAAACGGAGCGTGGCAAGCATCCGGCGAATATCTCCGGCCCAGCTTGAATGATCGTCAACCGCCGCCGTCAACCCGTTCTCGGTAAGGACGCGCTGAATATCAGGGCCGATGCGTCCGGCGTCCGGTGCGGCGGTCACTTCGATCAGTATGGGGAGGGGTAATCCGCTGGGCAGACCGTCTGAGCCAAACCAGGGGGCGAGCAATTGGCTGGCTTCTTCGCGGTTAATAAGTCTTGCGCTGGTGACACTGTCCATCGCCTCGATCAGGGCTTCGGCGTCGCGCGCTGTGCGTACATCAACGCCGCGCAGCCTGACGGTGAGTTCGCCTTCAACTTCTGCGGTCCACCCGGCAGCGGCGCCATAAGTTCCTTTTGCGGTGAGCGCGGCAAGCGCAGCCAGAAAACACAAAGCCGCGACAACAAAAAACAGCGCTGCTTCACGCGCATCGCTAACGGGCAGAAGCGGGCTTTCGCGGGATATCAGGGATTTAGGGGCGCTCATTTCGGGGCTCCTAAGTCTGTATCGCGTGAAATCAAACCATGTTGCAGACGCAAAACAGGCATGTTCATTTTCTT
>CAZXTI010000325.1:0-2081 GCA_964643565.1 uncultured Hyphomonas sp.
ATATTACATATAATACAATGGTTTAAAAAACAGGATTGAGACCTGCTAAAACAGTGTTCACTTTGTTGCGAACAAAGCTGAATATTGCGGCGCGACCCGGTCAAGTTTGATCTCGTTCAAGAAGGTTGAATAAGCCAGATATGACAAGAGATGGCGCATATCGCTGACCCAGGGCGGGAGATATTTCGGCTCACTTATCAAATCGTTTTCCCGCAACATTTTCATCGCTTCAAGATCGCCTAAATCGATCTTTCCGACGAATAATAGCCGAATAAACGCCGCATCTCCGGTTCTAACGGCTGTTCTGAGATAATTATGTACGTCCAGCAAACCGCCGAGATAAATCGAATCCTTGGTAAAGGGTGCGCCGCCAGCCACCAAACCGCCGCGCACAACACGCCTTGCGCTTTCAAAGGCTTCAAAGGGATCGTCCGACGCGCCACGTTCGCGGAAGAAATTATATATTTGGATAAAGTCCGCGCCGTCTTCAGCCATATCAATTGCAATCACGCGATTGGCGAGCCGTTTTAAGCGGGAAGGGTCCAATGCCCCGGAGATGAACTCTGCAAAGACGGCAAGGCCTTCTTGTGTGCGAGCATTGCCGGGATGGGCTTCACCGAGCACAGGAAAGCGGGTTTGCGCCTTTCCATTATAATTGGTGCCAATATGGATAAGGCCTTCATGCTGTAAGAGTTGCACCTCGTCCAAATCTGAAAAGCGGGCATCGGCGCGCAGCTTGATATAGTCGCGCCCAGCAACGGCTTTTGCCGATAAGGTTTCTGATATGCGAACCTCTGGCGCATCGTCGCCAAAATATTCAGGCAGAACGTCCACCAATCGCTTTTGCAGATCTTCTGCAGACAAGACAGGCGGGCATGTCAGGCCTTGGCATCCAATGTCAAAATCGGACAACACATCATCCAGCCGGTTCGCCAAACCCAGCCAGGCTTCTTCCCGTCCGCCAACAGATGTACGCGGCCCGCCATAAAGTTCGAGCGAATATTTGTAGAAGTCTGCCGTTCCGACATTCGACATCATTGCGGCGGTCAGTTCAAATGTGCGCGCAAGTTTGCGCAGCCAGTCATGAACCGGGCTCGTGCCGTCAATGAGTTTGCGTGCGGCCGCGATATGTTCTTTAGACGGTTTCGGGTCGATCGGCACATAGTCGGGCGCTGGCATGACCGTCTCTTTGCTTTCAAAGAAAGCTTCAGACAAGGCGCGCTTCCAACGCAGCTTGCTCAGCACAGGCAAGCGCGCCTCCGCCTTGAGCAAAAGCGCGGCGGCTTGTTCAATTTTGTCTATCTCTTTTGCTGAGAAATCACGCATCGAAAATGTCTCTTTCTGCAAAGAGGCGACCCTCTTTGATGATATTATCCGTCCTATATATAACGCCGTTTCTTGTCGAATGGGAACCTGTTGAACACCGTATCATCGCGGGGCTCCTAGCGCGTTTCCTGCGTTATGTCATAGCCATAAAGATCATCTTGGCGCTTATGGATAAGGCTTGGCGCAATTCTGCCCGCAAGCCACATTGGGCCATATGTCGCCAATTGCTGGGGCAGGTTACGTTTGTGGAAGGTCTTCGCATTGGCCCGCGAGCCAGCTTGCGCTTTTGTTGTGCGCGCATAGCGTTTGGCTTGATAGGCCTGCAACGCATCATGGATTGAGGTCGTCTTCGCTAATGCATGCGCGACACTCCACGCATCCTCAACCGCCATCGCCGCGCCCTGCGCTAAGAAAGGCAGCATCGGGTGGGCAGCGTCTCCAAGAAGGGTCACACGGCCATCGCTCCAATTTTTGAGTGGTGCGCGGTCAAACAATGCCCAGCGATACAGCTCGCTTGATTCTTGCAAGATGCGCGTGATCGTCGGATGCCATCCTTTAAAGTCTTCAAGCGCTTCTTGGGTTGAGCCGCGTTCTGTCCAGGATTCGGTTGTCCAGTCATCGCGCTCAACCACGCCGACAAAGTTTGCCAATTCGCCGCCGCGCAAACGATATGTCACGCAATGACGCCCGCGTCCCATCCAAGCACAAGCTGTGGGGCGAGGGGCATTTTCGCCAAGTTGATCTATGGGTACAAC
>CAZXTI010000326.1:0-2079 GCA_964643565.1 uncultured Hyphomonas sp.
GCGAGAGCTTCCTGCCACGGAGCGGCGAGCAATTTGCAGACCTCCCAGATGATCCAGCCACCCCGGACGACGACACGCTGGACCCGAACGAGTTCACCAATCTGGAGCTCGGCCTGAAATGGGACTTTAATAATCGCCTTAGCTTTACAGGCGCGATTTTCGAGATTGAGCAAAGTGTACCCCAAGAAGCTGCCCCGATCCGCGATCCGAACACAGGGCTGATTATCGACGCCAATGCGGGCACGCTGGAAATTGTCGACTCTGAAATTCGCGGCATCGAAGCGCAAGTCCAAGGCCAAATTACGGACAAATGGGACATTTCGGCCGGTTATAGCTATCTTGAAGGCGATCAGGTTGCGACCTCTGATGTGCTTGATGCAACAGGTCAGGTGGTCATTGCCCAAGGCGAAGAGAACGGTTTGATCCTGCGCGAGCTTCCTGAGCACACGTTTAATGTGTGGAGCAATTATCAGGTCACCCCGCGCTTTGGTATCGGCGCAGGCTTAACCTATCAGGATGAGAGTTTTGCCGACAATGGCAACAATGTCACCCTCCCGGACTTTGTGCGCATCGATGCAGCCGCCTATTATGATCTGAACGATAAGATCCGGCTTCAGGTAAACTTGGAGAACCTGACAAATACCGATTATTTCCCGAATGCACACACGGCGAACAATATCACGGTCGGTGCGCCGATAAATGCGAAATTCACGATTAGCGGACGTTTCTAATCAGCCGGAAGATCAACGATAAAACAGGCCCCGCCATCTTCGCAATTGACCGCCCTCACCTCACCGCGATGGGTCGTGACAATTTGGCGAACGATGGCGAGGCCTAATCCGGAATTATTTCCAAAGGCTGAGCCTTTCGGACGGTCAGTATAGAAGCGCGAGAAAATCGTCTCCAGCTTATCGTCCGGAATACCGGGGCCATAATCTTCTACACGCACCCGCGCCAGCGTTTGCGGGCCATTTGCCGCTTGCTCAACGATCACTCTGACGGTGCCCTCGGCTGGCGAAAAAGAAATCGCATTATCGATCAGATTACGGAACACTTGCCCAAGCGGGCCTTCCCGTCCGCCGATTTGCAAACCGCTATCCATCGTCTCGTCGATAAATTTCACGCGCACTGAATTGGCATTACCAATGTCGCCATAGGTTTGCACGATCTCGGATATGAAGCGTGCAATATCAATATCCGATGCCGGGCTGCGTGTAATTTCTGCCTCAAGGCGCGAGGCATTGGAAATATCGGTGATCAGGCGATCAAGACGCTGGACATCCTTGGCAATAACCGTGCGTAGCTTTGCGGAGGCCACCGGATCATCTTTGACCATCTCTGCGGTTTCCACAGCCGACCGGATTGAGGTCAACGGGTTCTTCAATTCATGCGCCACATCAGCCGCAAACTGTTCGTTTGCCGTAATCCGCTCAAGCAGCGAATCCGTCATGGCGTCAACGGCCGATGCGAGCTGCCCGATTTCGTCTTTGCGCTTCGTAAATGTTGGCAACTGCAACCGCTCAGATCGCCCTGTGCGAACCCGGTCAGCAGCAATGGCAAGCCGTCGCAATGGCCGCGCAATCCCCAACGTCAAAAGCGCTGACGTAATCAAGGCCACCAGCATCGCAACCATAATGATCGGGATGAGCGCCCGGCGCTCAGCGCGCACAATCGCTTCCACATCATTTGCTTCCAATGTCAGCACACCAACCACCGCAGACACATGAGAGATCGGCACAGAAACCGAAATCACCCGCTGGCCCCGCTCAGAAAACCGCTGGCTGGCCGCCTCCTCGCCGCGCAGCGCCGCGCGAAACTCATCGCTATAAGACTGCACCAAAACTTCGCCGCCACCGCGATCGGGTAAAATCGCCTGAAAGCTTGTTTGAAACCAATTCCCCATGCGCGACCAAATCGACGGGCGAACATCAAGGCTTTGCAGCGGCGGCAAGGCCGACACATCCACCCGCTCAGACAGGAACAAGCTATCGGCCGTGACCTGTTGCTCAACCGTCATCACCCGCGCGCGCACCCGTGCAGTCAAATTGAGCGACCGGATGAGCATTCTGGCTTCATCCT
>CAZXTI010000327.1:0-2074 GCA_964643565.1 uncultured Hyphomonas sp.
ACGCTGAATGGCGACGATGGCGCTGATACGCTGAATGGCGGCGGCGGCGGTGATACGCTGAATGGCGGCGAAGGCGTGGATACACTGAACGGTGATGGCGGCGCTGATATTCTAAATGGCGATGGCGGCGCTGATATCCTGAATGGCGGTGGCGCTACTGATACACTGAATGGCGGCGCTGGCGACGATGTCCTGACCGGCGGCACTGGCGCTGACACATTCATCTTTCAGGATAATTTTGGCGATGATACGGTCACGGACTTTTCTATCGTAAGAGATGTTATTGATCTTTCAGCCACGAGTGTCGCTAGTTTGGGTGATTTGACGCTGACCCAGGACGGGGCGGATGTGCTGATTTCTTCTGGTGACTTTGACGGGACGAGCACGATACGTTTGTCTGATACGGATGTGGCTGACCTGACGGTAGATCAGTTCATATTTAGCGGCTCTAGCATTACGCTGCCGCCGGGCGATACGGATGGTTTCGGATTAAACTTCTTGAATGAGTTCGCAAGCGCTGCAAACGCTAGCTCGCCAAGCCAGGAGGCAGGCCTTTCCGGGCTTGACCTGACCGGGCTAAACGATCTGGGGGCGGACACCTTCAGTGCAGACCATCATATCCTAGACGATGGCTTCGCCTTTGCCTAAGAGCTGAAGATAGGTCCAGATTGTCCTCCAAATTTACAAAGCCCGGTTCTGAAAAGATCCGGGCTTTGTTTATGGTTGCCTATGTGCCGGGCTGAAAATTTTAAAACAGGCTGCCCTGATCGCCGCCATTGTTTTTTGGATCGGTCTTTTTCGTTTTTGCCTCTGGCGCGATTGTCTTTGCTGGTTTGGGTGGCTTGGGCGCTTGGCCGTCGGAGATCGGCGCGGCTACCATGTCGCCATCTGCAAAGGTTAGGTTTAGGTGCGCTGCTTTGGTGGCCGCCGTCGCCGAGCGCACGAGTGAACCATCTTCAGCGCGCACGAGTGCAAAGCCGCGTTCCAGCGTTGCTTCATGTGACAGCGTGCGCAGCAGTTTCGACAGAGATGCGAGTTTTTCAGTTTTGCGATCTTTGATCCGGTTGAGGGCTGGGCGGGCGCGAACGGCAACGTCTCGCAGTCTTTGACGGCGGCGCTGCAAGTCGGCTGGCAGGGCTTCCGGGCGCAGGCGCGCAGCCACACGGGTCAAGCCGAGCCGTTTCTTATCGACCACGCTTAGCAGGCTGCGTTTCAGGCCTGCTTCGACAAAATCAAAGCGTTGGCGCTTTGGTGTCAGCAACGCATCAGCGCGGGGCAGGCGGGCAGCCTTCAGCCGCTCGCGATCCTTGCTGGTCTGGTTGAGCAAAGCCCGTTTCAGCCGGGATTGATATTCCTCCACCGCGACACTGAGATCAGCGCGAACAGGCACGGCAATTTCAGCTGCTCCGGTCGGTGTTGGCGCGCGGGCATCGGAGACGTAATCAATCAGCGTCGTATCCGTCTCATGGCCAACCGCGGAGATAAGCGGAATTTCGCTTTCAAAGGCAGCGCGCACCACCGCTTCTTCATTGAACGGCCAGAGGTCTTCAATCGATCCGCCTCCACGTCCAACAATCAACACGTCAGGCTTGTCGGCAGGTTTCAGCGCGTTAAAGCCGCGTATGCCAACCTCGATCTGTCCGGCAGCAAGGTCGCCCTGTACAAGCGCGGGCCAGAGGATGACGCGCACGGGGAAACGGTCAGCGACCCGGTGAAGGATGTCGCGGATGACAGCACCGGTCGGGCTGGTGACCACACCAATTGTGTTGGGTAAGAATGGCAGCGGATTTTTATGCTGCGTGTCGAACAGGCCTTCGGCGGCGAGCTTCTTTTTGCGTTCTTCCAAAAGCTGCATCAGCGCGCCTGCACCGGCTGGGCGCATTGAGGTGGCGATCAGTTGGTAATTGGAGCGGCCTGCATAGATGGAGAGCTTTCCCTCTGCGATCACTTCGAGGCCCTCTTCCGGGCGGAAGGGGAGCTTGTCGACCTGGCCTTTCCACATGACCGAATTGAGAACGGCCTTGTCGTCTTTGATGTCGGCATACATATGGCCGGAGCGGGCGATGGTGACGCG
>CAZXTI010000328.1:0-2046 GCA_964643565.1 uncultured Hyphomonas sp.
TAATAGGTAAGTGTGCCATCAGCCATCTGGTAGACAAGTCGGCCATCAGCATGCTGAGGAAAGGTTTTGATTTTGAAATGCGCAAGCGCGCTTGCCAGAAAGGGTTGCCCCGGCCAGACCCATGACGGACCAAGCTCAAAAGCCTGACCGCCCACTTCATGCGATAGGACACGCCCACCAATGCGTCCGCGCGCTTCTAGCACCGGTGCAAAAACACCGTTCAAAGCGAGCCGGCTTGCCGCCATTAATCCTGACAGACCCGCACCAATGATCAGCGCCGTGTATATCTCGTTTTTCGCGCTCATGCCCGGCGCTAGGCTTGTAGGTGCAGCTTATAATTTCGTCGTTCCAGCCGTGCCGGGAGCTTGAAGCTTTTGAGCCCCGCGCCGCCAACCTTGTCCAGCAGCGCATCGGCGCCCCCCCGCGTTTCGGCGTCCATGCCAGCATAAATATCCAGCGCAGCTTGCAGGCGGAAAAGGCCAAAACTATTGGTGATGATGTTGCCGTCGCGCCCGCCTTGGGTGAAGGGGGCGACCCCGAACGCGCGGGGCAGTTCTGCGCCTGCATCGGCTGTCTCTAGCCAGTCAGAAAACTGATCGCGGCTGGCTTCCAATACAGGCATGTGTTCAGTGAGATGTCGGCGCATAAGTGGCAATAGTGTTTCAGGGATCTCGTCGCCGCCGACCAGCGCATTGTTCCCGCCTTCGCCTGCCGTGACGCGCTCGGTCCAATTGGCAACGTTTGGTGCAAGCCGTTTCATGATCTCGCCGCTGGCCGGGTCACGGTAGAGGTGGGCATAGAGCGGCCCCAAAAACGCAAAGTCAGCCAAGCTTGGCCGCGCCCCAAAGAGATAGGGATGCACATCCAGATGCGCAGAAAACTCTGCTAGAAATCCTTCATAGGAGGCTTCAACGCCCGGAATAGTGTCTTCAGTAATCCCCAACATCGGGACAAAGCCGCGAAACCTCTCGCCGCGCTTTTTGCCAAAGACATATTGTTCCTCCGGCGTCCCATCCGGTAGGCCAGACCGTCCGAACTCGGAATAGATCCATTCTTCATTATAATTCCAGCGATAATGCATGGCCGGGATCAACATCCATATATCGCCATAGACGTGCAGCAATTCCGACGCAAAGCGCTGCAAAGTGCCATCTGGGTAGACTGACGGCCCGGGCATGGCCGCTTCTACTTCGGCAATGATGTCCCCGGTATCTTGGATCACACGCCCATCGCTAGCTTCCATAACGGGGATAACTGGCCAACCTACTTTCGGCAGGATCAGCGTTTGAAAGATGTCGTCATTAACGGCCCGTTCTTCAAAGTCCGCGCCTTTCCAGCGCAGATAGCCGCGCGCTTTACCGGTAAAGAGGGAAGCTTGTGAGCCGTAGAGTGTATAGTGCGCCATGTGCAGGTTCCAATATTTGTCCGTCAACCCAGATTACGCCCGCAAAAGGCGCGCGGCAATTGGTGACGCATGGGTAAGCACGAAGATGTTTATGGATTAATCAGCCTGCCAGACGACGTCGCCGGCGATGACCGTTGCGATAGGTTTGGCCGACAGAATTTCTGCTTCGGGAATTGTCATCAAATCCCGGTCAAAAACAGATATATCCGCCAGCTTGCCCACTTCCAGCGTGCCGAGCACATCTTCCTGAAAGCTTGCAAAGGCAGGCGCAGAGGTGAACATGGCCAGCGCTTCTTCGCGGCTAACGGCTTGTTCGGGGTGCCAGTCTTCGTTTGAAAATCCAGAAAGGTCTTTGCGCGCGACAGCGGCATAAAATTCAATGAGGGGAGAGCCAACCTCAACGGGCGCATCCGACCCGCCAACAATCAGCGCGCCTTCGTCGAGTAGGCTGCGCCAAGCATAAGCGCCAATCAGCCGGTCGGGTCCAAGTCTGTCCGGGGCAAAGTGCAGATCGCCAATTGCGTGGCTTGGCTGCATCGATGCGATCAGGCCAGACTTGGCCATGCGTTTGATGTCATTTTTATCAAGCACTTGCGTATGCTCGATCCGCCAGCGCAAATCCGCCATGCCGCCAACACGCG
>CAZXTI010000329.1:0-2046 GCA_964643565.1 uncultured Hyphomonas sp.
CGCGCAGGTGAACCTGCTGAAGTTTAAAGTGAAAGCAGCCTACAAGCCTGATGACCCTGAATATAGCGCAGAGGAAACGGGCCAAGCCGCCTATCAACGCTATGCCGATGCGTTCGGTGTGGCGGCGGCTGAAGTTGGGGGCACATGCCTGCTGATGGGAACAACCGAGCGCTATTTCATCGGTCAGGGTAATTGGGACGCGGTGATGGTGATGCATTTCCCAAATCGCAAAGCTTTTATTGCCACGCTCAATCATGACAGCTACCAAGACATGCACCGCCACCGCGATGCGGGTTTGCTCGCTCAAGAGCTTATCACGACACGCCCCTCAATTCCGGAGTAAGAACATGACAGCAACTCAACCCACACCCGATCAAGCGCAAGCCTTTATGGGACGCGACCAAGGCTCGCCTGTTGCCATGGTGAACCTGCTAAAATTCAAGGATAAGGCGACTTATGCAGCCGATCGGCCTGAGGCAAGCGAGGCGCTTTCTGGTTGGGAGGCCTATCAGCGCTATGGAGCAGCTGTTTCGGTGCTACTAAAAGAGACTGGTGCCAAGACGCTTTATGCTGGCCCGGTAAACGGCATGATGATTGGCGAAGGTGATTGGGACATGGTCGCGATTGTGGAGTACCCAAACCGCACCGCGATGATGGGCATGGGCACGAGCGAGGCCTATCAGGCGCTTCATTATCACCGCGAAGCCGGACTGGCGCACCAGCTACTGGTGGATACAACAAGCCTGCCGCTACCAGATGTTGGCAACCTATAAGCACTTACGCTTTCCCTATAAATAGAGCTCCGAAACGGCAACCGCGTGCACTGAGCGGTCCGGCTCACAAAGCCCTGAACTGAAGAATACAGTATATTCACGTGACGTGGTGGAATCTGCTGCTACTATAACAGTTTCACTCTTTGCTTTTAAGGCGCACGCATGCGGCGGATCGCTCTAATAGGTATTCCAGTTCTTCTGGCCATGGCGACCCTCGCCATCGGTTGGGTATTGCCGTGGGCGATCAACCGACCTGCAGCCCCGCTTGAGATTAGCCCGATCATTGACGTGCAGACCGGTTCGCTGACCGGAGGATGGGTTGATGAAACGCAAAAAATTGCAATGTATAACGGCATCCCATATGCGCATGCACCAATTGGCCCCCGTCGCTGGAAGCCTCCAGCAGACCCGATCAAATGGGTTGGCATACGCGATGCACGCGCCTTCGAGAATGAGTGTTTGCAATATCGCGCGGGAATTCAGGAATTTATCCGCAAGTTCATAGCCGGACACGGTCTGGCAGGCTGGAAGCAATGGTTTGCGGCGCGCGTTGTCGGGGCCGCACCCCCGCCGAAAGAAAGCGAAGATTGCTTATTTTTGAATGTCCGGACTGGCAATCTGGGACGTGCAAGCCTGAAACCGGTTATGGTTTGGATCCATGGCGGATCGCATATGACGGGCGCCGGAAATGACGTCTTCTACCAAGCCAATGGCCTCGTTGAAGCTGGTGTGGTTCTAGTCACGATTAATTACCGCCTCGGCCCATTTGGATACCTCGCCCACCCCTCTTTGAGCGCGGAGAGCCCGCATGGGTCATCAGGCAATTACGGCCTGTTAGATCAGATCAAAGCGCTGGAATGGGTCCAAAACAATATTGCTGCATTTGGCGGCGATCCACAAAACGTCACGATTTTTGGCGAGTCCGCTGGCGCGCAATCTGTCTCCGAGATTATGGCCTCGCCGCTTGGTGATGATCTTTACCACAAGGCCATTCTGCAAAGCGGCTCAAGCACATATAATCGTATTCATCTTTCTGATCCAGTCGAGACCACGAAAAGCGCGGAAAGTATTGGCGAGACATTTATCAAGCCGCTATTGCCGGGCGACGCATTAAGGGCGGGCGCTGCTGAGCTTCGTAATTTGCCAGCCGACGCGATCATCAATCGTATTCCCGATATGCCCGAAGCGAGCGGATATTTTCTTCCTAATGTTGATGGTTGGGTGCTGCCAAAAATGATTGGCGAACGCATCCAAGATGGGTCAGCGCTTAATG
>CAZXTI010000330.1:0-2032 GCA_964643565.1 uncultured Hyphomonas sp.
TGATGAATGTCGATCAGCTCGGCGAGGATCTGGTGCGCGACACGCTGAATGTCCTGCTCAAGCATGAGAGCGACATCCAGGCGGTGGGAACCAATGTCGGCAAGCTCGTGCGCGATAGCGTGCAGGGCAGGCGGGCGGGCTAGTCCATGAGCGCGCGCCTCCTCTCAGACTTCATCCGTGCCCTGAGAGCAAGTGACGTGCGTGTTTCAACAGGCGAGGCGATTGATGCGGCGGGCGCGATGCAACTCGTTGGCTTTGATGACCGGACGCGGCTGCGCGACACGCTCTCCATCGTGCTTGCCAAATCGCCAGAGGAAAAAGAGCTGCACAACCAGCTCTTCGACCTCTTCTTCCAGCGCAAAGCTCCAGACGCTTCATCAGACACGCCCTCAGATAACGCGCCATCCGACAACTCAGCCGCGCAAGACCTGGAGACCATGCTAGAGCAGGGCGACGAGGCCGCGCTCGCCATGGCGATGGAGCGGGCCGCCGGAGAAGTTTCTCTCAACGATATTCGCTTTTCCACGCAGACCGCTTTCTATGCCCAACAAATGCTCGGCGCGATGGGCGGGCCAGCCTTGCAGGAGAAGCTTATCAACGCCCTGCAAGCGCATACACCTGAGGGCGACGCTGAAGCGGAACGCCTGATCGAACTAAGGCGCGAAGCGCTCGCCCGTGCGCGCGGCTATGTTGAGCGCAGCTTTGAGGTCTTTGGCGCGGGCGCAACCGAGCAGTTCCGCGACGATTACCTCGCCGACAAAGCCCTCGATGAGGTCACACGGCGCGATATGGAGCGCATGAAAGCCCTGATCGGCAAAATGTCAAAACGCCTCGCAACGAAGCATTCGCGCCGTCGCCGCCGCCGTAATCTCGGTAAGCTGGATGTGCGCCGCACCCTGCGCGCCAATGCAGGCTTTGATGGCGTGCCGTTTGATGTCGTCTGGAAGCAGAAAACCAAGGACCGCCCGAAGATCATGGCGATTTGCGACGTGTCCGGCTCCGTGGCGCAATATGTGCGCTTTTTGTTGCTGCTGCTCTATTCCTTAAATGAAACCATTCCCGACCTTACCGCCTTTGCGTTTTCAGGCCGTCTGGAAGAGGTTGGCGATCAGTTCGATACGCTCGGCTTTGAGCCCGCCATGCAGCGCATCATCAAAACCATCGGCATGTCCTCGACCGATTATGGGCAGGCATGGTCGGACCTAAAAACCACGCACTGGGATCTGATCGACCGCAAGACGACGCTGATCGTCCTCGGTGATGGCCGCTCCAATTACGGCGATGCGCGCATGGACCTGTTCAAAGAAGCCACCGCCCGCGCCAAACGCACGCTCTGGCTCAGCCCCGAACAAAAATCCCTCTGGGGCACAGGCGATAGCCTCATGCTGCGCTATAAGCCCTACTGCACCGTCATGAGCGAAGTCTCCTCCCTGCGCGACCTTGAACGCGCTGTCGATGAGGTTCTGGCGGCATATGGGTGAGAGATATTCGCGCGTTTGCTATGTCTGCTTTTGGTCAGGGGAAGATGAAGACATCAGAGACCGTTCTGGGGCGATTTTAGGACGCTTGAGCCACATTGATCCAGACAAAATGTCTGCCGTCAGCGTTTAATCGCACCCCTTATAGTCATTCGCGAGGCATGTCTGCGCCAAGCTTTGAGCTTCGCCAATCTGTTCGCGTGTCATCCGGTCTGCGACAGTATTTGTCAGTGCTTTCGCATCCTCATCTCCCTGCGCCGCACTTATTGAAAGCCATACATAAGCATTGATGACATTCTCCGGCACGCCTTCGCCATTGGCGTACATAATCCCGAGATTGTATTGCGCTTCCGCGTGCCCCTGCTCAGCAGCCTTGCGGTACCATTTGACAGCCTCCACGTCGTTCTCCGGCACGCCTGTGCCAAACTCGTACATCAAACCGAGACCGTCTTGCGCGCTCGCGTTACCCTGTTCAGCGGCCTTGCGGTACCATTTGGCAGCCTCCACATCATTCTCCGGCACGCCTTCGCCAGTGTCGTACATTACACCGAGAT
>CAZXTI010000331.1:0-2022 GCA_964643565.1 uncultured Hyphomonas sp.
GTGTTCACCTGGGCCATGGAGCCAAGATTAAGATCGGTTGTGGATACACAACCGGGTGAAGCGGGCACTGAAATGGACAATGCAGCTATTGTTGGATCTGTTGGTGCGGCAGCTGTTGCTGCGGAAAATCCCCTATCTTCAGATACGCTGCCCGCCCATGAAACGGATTTTATCGCGCAAAAGCGTTTGCCTGTTCTGGGGCTTCAACTCGCGCCGAGCGGACGGGTGCGGCAGATTTTGGGGTTAGACGGTCTACGCTGGCCTGAGCTGAAGGTGGGAAGTGTCGCTGACAGTGGGTTAATCGAGGGCGCTGCGTATTTTGTTGCGCCTGATGGAGCGCGCTTTGCTGTCGCGCGGAGTGAGGCTGATGAGAATGGCACTTGGGTATGCCTTGTGCCTGCGAGTGAAGACAAGCAATCGCGCATGATGATTGCCAACCTAAAGACTGAAATTGAGACGGCTGAAAAAAGCCTCGTGGAGTCTCAAGAGGCTTTGGCTGACCGGATTGCTTTCTTTGCTGGCCTTGGCCACGATTTGAAAACACCTTTGAATGCGATCTTGGGCTTTGCCGATTTAATGAAAGCCGAAGTGCGCGGGCCATTGCCGGATGCGTATAAGGACTATCCGGCGATCATCCATGAGAGCGGTCAAGATTTGATGCTGTTGGTTGAGGATATTCTGGATTTGGCGAAGGCGGATGCAAAAGGGCACCGTCTTGAGCTGGAGCCTGTTGACCTGATTGCAAGTGGTGCGTCGATTGTGAACCAATTGAGCGACCAAGCCGCACGCGCGAATGTAAAGCTGCTATTGAAGTCGGATGGCGAGATATGGGCCGAAGCTGATGCAAGAGCGGTGCGCCAGATTTGGCAGAACCTCGTGTCCAATGCGATTAAATATTCGCGCGAAGGCGGGACTGTAACCCTGACGGCTGAGAAAGCGGCCGGGGCCGTCGCGCTGAGTGTTCAAGACCGCGGGATCGGCATGAGCAAGGAAGACCTCGAACGCGTTGGAAAACCATTTGCCCAAGGTGACAACTCCAGAGGAAAAGCCGGCACAGGTCTTGGGCTTGCTGTTGTCTATCGGTTTGCGAACCTACATGGCGGCAAGGTGAAAATTGATACAGCAGAAGGTAAAGGTGCGCGTGTGCGGGTAACCTTGCCTGCAGCTGAGCTATCGGAAATTCAAGGTTTGGAAGACGCTGCACAATAACGTTGATGGCGTGCGGATTATCCATTTCGGGGTGACTATATGATGCAAGAAAGAGTGTCGGCTTCCTTATGGGTTGATGCGCTTATCAGGCGCGCGGCGATTGGCGCGGCGTCGGCTTTTGTTTTGCAGCGCGGTGATGCAGAGCGCGGTGATGTTGTCGTCAAAGTCTCAACATTAGACGGAAAAGCGCGCTTATACCGACCAAGTATCGACATTGAAGGGCGCCGTATTTTTCTGGATCTGGCGGTTCAGGGCATTGGGCCTGAAGAGGGCGATATAGATTCATATATACGGCGTGAGCGGACCCGCGACTCAGACTTGTGGGTGGTGGAAATTGAAGACCGCGAGGGCCGCCATTTTATTGTTGAGACAGTACAGAGTTCGTAAGACTTCGTTAACCGTACCTCGTTCAGATATTGTCAATTGAGATATTGACGAGGCAGGTATGCGGTTTTTGCTAAACAATCATATCGTGGAGATAGAAGCGCCGGAATGGCACTTGGATCGCTATTGGAAACGCCTTGGATGCGGTGACCCGGCAGTGCTGACTGCCGAGCAAGCGGTTCAGTTTGCTGTTATGGTTGTAAATGACTGCCTTCTTGATGGGCAAGAAATTGCAGATGAAACGAAACTGGATTTGGCCGCGTTGATTATTTCTAAGACGGGTGCGAACGCAGCGCTATTTGATGGTACAAATTCTGCGCGATTGGATCGCGTTTCGAGCGCCATTCTGGAAAGACTTGCGGGCTTTTTGGCGGGCGGCCAGGGGCAAGCTATCAGCAATTACTGGACAGAAGCGGCCTAAAGCCTTTC
>CAZXTI010000332.1:0-2011 GCA_964643565.1 uncultured Hyphomonas sp.
TGATTTTCCCTGTAAATCTTGCAAGCGAAGAGCTTATTGCGCGCACAATTATCACGCCGGAGATCGTTGCGTTGGCTTTGGCATCCGGCGCGGCGGCGGCTTTGTCGATGACGGGCGGGCTCTCTTCGGCTCTGGTGGGTGTGATGGTGGCGGTGGCTTTGCTTCCGCCGTCTGCTGCTTCAGCGATGTATTTGGGGGCAGGGGAATATACCGAAGCGGGCGCGGCGGCTGTTTTGGTGGCGCTGAATGTGGTGTGTGCTTTGCTCTCTGCACAGATCGTCTTTGCCTGGAAGGGGGTGCGCCCACGCCGATGGCTAGCCCAAAAGGCCGTGGCGCGTAATCAGCGCACAAGCTATCTGGTATCGGGCGTGCTGCTCGTGGCTCTCTTTGCGATCGGTTACTGGCTGAGTAGCTAGCGCTTGACCTGAACCTGCGTTGGCCGTTTGCCGTCTGGCCCGTAGAGATTGACGGTCAGGCTTGAGATAGCATGGACGAGGGCGTTAGGCGCGATGCGCTGTTTGCCGGTCCAGTGAATGTTCGGGAAGCGGTCGAAGATGCGCTCAAAGGCGACGCGAAGCTGCATTTGCGCGATCCGGCTGCCAAGGCATTTATGTACGCCGTGGCCAAAGGCGAGATGCTTGTCGACATTATCGCGCATCATGTCGAACTTGTCGGGATCAGGGAAAATGTCCGGGTCGCGATTGGCCGCGCCATACCACATGGCGACTTTCTCATCCTTGGCGATCCTCTGGCCATTGATCTCTGTATCTTCCAAAGCGGTGCGGCGCATATGCTGAACCGGAGAGACAAGGCGCAGCGCCTCTTGAGACATTTGCGGAATGAGGGAGGGGTCAGACAGGATCATCTGTCGCTGGTCTTGAAACTCCGTCATTAGACGGATTGTGCCTGACAGAGAATTGCGGCTGGTGTCATTGCCTGCGAAGATGATCAGGAGCCATGAGCCGTCGAGAAATTCCTGCTGTAGCGGTTCATTGCCGATGGTCGAATTGGCAATGGCGGTTAAAAGGTCTTTACGCGGATTTTTACGCCGATCTGCCATGACCTCTTCGCCATACGCGAACATTTCATTGACAGCTTTGAAGAAATTGTAGGGAAAGAGCGGGTTTCGCAAGATCACATGCCATTTGTTGACTGAGTATTGCGCGGCCAATTCCAGATAGTGCATCCAGTGAATGATCTTTGGGCGGTCTTCCTCGTCCACACCCAACATCTCGCACAGGGTAAAAAGCGGTACTTCTTCGGAGAACATTTTCACAAAGTCGACCTCGGGCCCTTGGCGCTCCATCTCGTCCAGAAGGCTATCGACTTTGGCGACGACTTTCTCGCGCAGCGCTTTGACATAGGCGGGTATGAAGAAGTCTTTTTGCTGGATCCGCATTTCCATGTGCTGCGGCGCATCCATATTGATCAGTGAATTGAGTGCGGCCGGGACGAGTTTTTTTGGACGCCATTGATCGCGTGGGCCAACGCCAAGATTGATGCTGCCGCGTTGCGAGGAAAATAGGGCGGGGTTCAACTCGACATGTTTGACGTCATCATAGCGTGTGACTGACCAGTAGCCAGATATTCTGTCTGTTCCCTTTGTCCAATGGACGGGAGCTGTTTCGCGCAATTGTTTGTAAAAGTCGAACGGGTGCCCCGAGGTCCACGAATTTGGATTGCCGAGATTGAAGCCCGTTACCATTGGGTAGGCTGCCTCGTGAATCGGCATGATCTGGCCGGTATCTATCAGAATTTCGTCGCTTATGAGTTCCACGGGCGGCATTTCCTCTTGGCTGTTTAGCTCGTTCGAATTCTAACAAATATTGGATGAGACTAAAAGCGTGACCCAACGGTAGCGGCTGTCATTGCTGCGGCCAGATCATGGTGCGATGCAAGAGCCGATGATGGCCCTGATAGCCGCCCGTGGCCATGTGGATGAGGGAGCGATTGTCCCAGAGGACGAGCATTTTTTCCTGCCATTTCAGCCGGAACTGGAAATCCGGCCGCG
>CAZXTI010000333.1:0-1982 GCA_964643565.1 uncultured Hyphomonas sp.
CGCGTCCCAAAATAGCAGCCGCTGCCAGCTTGCCCTGTTCAATCGCATTATGAACGCTTTCCAGCCGTCCTGTCCGTCCATAGTGAACGAGCGGGCGCACCGTACAGTCTCCAGCAGCAAAAATGCGTGGATCATTCGTGCGCGCATCTTCATCAACGATAATGCCGCCGCCGCCCTCGCTCGCGCAGGCAATGCCAGCCTCACCCGCCAGCTCTTGATTGGGCAATATACCGATACCAACGAGAACGAGATCGGCCGACAGCGTACTGCCATCAGCAAGGTGCGCACTCGTCACCATTCTAGCTTCACCGCTTAGCCGCGTAAGGCGCGCTTCGGTTTTGATCTTAACGCCATTGTTTTCATGTAGCTCGGTATAAAACGCGCTCATCACCGGGCTTGTCACACGGGCCAGCACACGCGGTGCCATTTCCAGCACTGTAACATTTGCGCCAAGCTGACGCGCGACTGCGGCGGCCTCAAGGCCAATATAGCCTGCCCCAACGATCACCATATTCTGACCTTTGGTGACAACGGGTTTTAACCCATCGACATCCCGTAAATCTCGCAGCTCATGCACGCCTTTCAGGTCTGCCCCCTCAATGGGCAGGGGCCGCGGCCGCGATCCGGTTGCAAGGATCAGCGCGTCATAGTCAGCGTCCGTCCCGTCACTCAAGGTAACGCTGCGCGCGCTGCGATCGATAGCGGTTGCGCGCGTGTTGAGGCTTACACGGACATTCTGTGCCTGATACCATTCCGCCGGTTTGAAATAGAGCCGCTCTTCATCCATTTCGCCCTTTAGATAGGCTTTGGACAATGGGGGGCGTTGATAAGGCAGAGCTGGTTCGTCTGCAATCAGGCGAATGTCGCCTTCAAAGCCCCAAAGGCGCAAGCTTGCTATGGCCTGAGCAGCGGCCTGCCCGCCGCCAATGACGAGGATGTTTTCAGCTGTCGAGAGGTCCAAATTCAAGCGTCCTTGCACTATCCCTTGAATTTATGACGCGCCCGTCAAGTTTACAAGAGAAAGCGGGTGACAAGGTATAGATCGTTTACCAGCCTCATATTCAATTAGATTCATTAAAAAGTACGAGGCCCTCGATTTCTTCCGGGTTATAAGCTTTACCGTCTATATGATATTCTAGGTGTAAGTGCGGAGCGGTCGAGCGCCCAGAGCTACCAACTGATCCAATATTATCCCCGGCCGCGACACGATCACCGACTGAGACAGTGATATCATCAAGTTGGGCGTAGCGTATCACATTGCCACTCCCGTCTAGGCGTAAGTCGACAACTTTGCCATATCCGGTATTTGTTCCGTCATGCGCTAGTTTTGTGCTGGCAAAGATAACTGTTCCGCTCGCTGGGGCGAAAAGTGCTGTCCCTCTTGGGACACCGGCTACATCAGTACCGACGTGCCAGGAGTTCTTTTTGGTAAATGGGTCGGTACGCAAACCATATTTGCTTGTTATGCGCGCTCCTTCTTCCAGAATTAGAGGCGAGACGAAAGTCTGCTCTTTATCAGCAGTTTGATCGGCTAGTCCTTGAGCGAGTGCCAATGGCGCGGCAATCAACATAGCGGCAAATCCTAGCCCGAAGCGCTTGCCGCTTGTTTTGATCGTGGGTTCCAAAATCGAGTTGATGCGCATGGGTAAGGTCTTTCGTTTTGAGTTGAGAATAAAAGCGGCGACTGGCAGCGCAGGGGCGGGGCGTGATTGGCGAGCGACACCTGCCAGCGCGCGCGAATAGGCGACCGGGTCTTTGGTCAGCTTTACCGCTTCTGCATCGCACACGGCCTCGCGCCAATAATCGAGCCGTTTGCGCGCGAGCCAAGCAAAAGGCGAGAACCAGATCAGGTCAGCCACAGCGCGTTCCAGTGGACGGGTAAACAAATCCCCGCGCGCAATGTGTACGCATTCATGGGCAATAATCTGATCACCAAAATCGCAGTGTTGAAGGGCTTGGGGAAGGTAAATGACCGGCCTGAA
>CAZXTI010000334.1:0-1966 GCA_964643565.1 uncultured Hyphomonas sp.
GAAAGAGATGGGCATCAGCCACGATAAGCTCAACGTCAATGGCGGGGCCTGCGCGATGGGTCACCCGATCGGTGCATCCGGCGCGCGGGTTCTGATCACCCTCCTCGCGGCAATGGAAGACCGCGACGCTAAGAAGGGCATGGCCAGCCTCTGCATTGGCGGCGGCGAAGGCATCGCTATGGCGGTTGAGCGGGCGTAGAACAGCGCGCTAAAACTGCCGCAAAGAACGCCCAAACTGTTGAAATGTCTGCCAATTCCCATAATATGGGTGTCTGGGACGGACAACCATGGCGAATATATTTATTTCATATGCAAGTCAGGACAGGCGCTTAGCAAAGCGCCTTGCAGGCTTTCTTGAGGATAATGGTCATCAGATTTGGTGGGACCGGGAACTCATTGCGGGCCAGGAATTTGCCGATGAGATTGATCGCCAACTCAAGAAAGCGGATGTTATCATTGTCTGCTGGAGTGCCAAAAGCGTTGGCTCGAACTGGGTCAAATCCGAAGCCAATGAAGGCATGCGCAGTGAGCGGCTCGTGCCGGTAACGCTGGACGGGGCTACTGGTCCGCGCCCGTTTGATCAACTAACGACGCTTGATCTGTCCAAATGGGATGATGACAGCGCAACGCGCCTCTTAAGCGCTATTGGTGATGTGCCGTCAAACCCGATCATGCTGGCGTTTCACAAAGCCCGCCAGCGCACGCGCCTCAGAACCGGACTTGGTGTCGCCTGTGCTGCATTGGTCTTGGCCGCGCTCTGGGGACCGATTGCCTCGTTTATCCCTTCACCAACGGCAAACGCCGTCGCCGCCTATGAGAAACCGCGCATAAGCGAAGCGGCCACGCGCCATATTCTGCGCAGATTGAATGATACGGGGCGCCAGACCAGTGATGCTGCCTTTGCTCTAATACAAACCGGAGATGTGCATGATGCGATCCGCTTGCTGGACAAAAAACACCAGGCGCTAACGCTGGAACCGGGTACCCCAGCAGAAGAAGAAGCCGCCCTGCTCCACCAGATCGGCGCGCTCGCCTTTGACTATAACCCGGCCAAGGCACATGGCGTGTATGAAGTGCTTGTCGAGATTACCCCGGATGATCCGCTCGCGCTGGAATTATTAGGCGAGCTGTATCAACAAGAAGGCAGAGCGTCTGAAGCCGAGACTATGTATAAACGTGCGCTGACAAAAAGCGGTATTTCCTTGCGACAAGCGCTGCAAGTCCAAATCCGCTTGGGGCAAATCAAGCTTCGAATGCAGGAGTTTGATGTCGCGCAATCCATGTTTACTCGTGTCATCGCGCAGGCGGAAGAAAATGGCTTAAAGCATGTAAAAGCCAAAGCTTTCAGACACCTAGCAGCTATGACAGTCATCGTACCTGACATGGATCCTGACTATGGCATGGACCTTGTTTTACAAGCCATCGACATTCAATCTGAGTCAAACAATCAAGACGAGCTTATTTCAAGTTTAATGGTACGCGGTTTAATCGCTTATCGATTAGGTGACCTGCCTTCACATCGCGCAGATCAGGAGGCCGCCGCAGCTTTGGCATTCGAGATCGATACGCCAAGTCACGTCAATCAGGCTATAAACAATCTGGCGACGATAGCATTTCTGGAAGAAAGGTATGAAGATGCTGAAGCCCTGTATCTAAGAGGTATACAGTATAATTCCGAGCATAGGATTGACCGGCTACAAGAGCTTCTCTGGTTCGGTAAAGCACGTGTTTCGCATGCGCGATCTGAGCCCCACGACACTTATTGCAGCCATCTGAAAAAGGCAGGAATTCGATCCAGAAAAGATGTAGACAATATTCCCGCAGAGGATATGCGCGATATCGTAACAGGTATGAAGTGTTATTGAGAGGCTTGCCGGTCGACAAGCCCCTCCAAATTCAAAGCACTGTCTGTTAGCCTCCGCCGCGGCAAGGCACACCGCCGCCGCCTGTTCCTATAATTTCATTT
>CAZXTI010000335.1:0-1966 GCA_964643565.1 uncultured Hyphomonas sp.
AATGTGGCCGAGCAATTTGCAGGGACAGAGCTTGCGAGTACAGCGCAGCCGCTTCTAGACACGGCGCGCGGACGGGCGACATCACTGAATGCGATTTTGGGGCTCCCGGAATCCACACGCACGCAGAGATTTGACGCACTGGTCGATCTTGGACAGCATGATGATGCGCTTGAGCTGATGTTGTCATCGGGCCTGAAGCCAAACAATGATCAGTTGATTGCTTTTTATCAGATCGGACACCTTTGCATTGGTGAGGATCAGACAGGCCCGGTTTATAATGCGACCGAACCTGACGGTACGCAGCGCGAGTTACGCTTCTGCGACTTTGGGAAGTGATACCAGAGACATTTGAACTTCCAACATTCGGCACGTCTCAACAGCGTGTCGAATGGCGTTTGGATGAGCGCGGCATGGAGTGGACTGGTCCAGATGGGGTGGAGCGGTGGATGCCGTTTGCGTGCATTCGGCTGGCGACGCTTGGGAATGTGAAGAAGAGTGGATGGCGGCTGCGCCTGAGTGGTCCGCCGGGCGCTGTGATTGTTTGGGCTGGGCCGGACGCGGAGCAAACCGATGTCGCCGCCTTTTCAGAACTTGCGGGCAAGCTCATTCAAGGCGCACACGCAGCTGGCTGTAAGGCCCGTTTTCGGGTGAATCACAAAGCGAGCGCACCGGACTGGCTCTGGGCGCGATTGGGCCGGAAGGTTGAATCCGAGCAGGAAATGCTCGAAATATTGCCGCAAAGACCCACAAGTGGTTGAATTCTGTCATTTCGCAGGGCGTGGTTAAAGCCAAGTCGCATTTTCCCCTTTTCCTTCTGTCTATCCCGTGATCTTGTATGGAATAGAGAAACGGACTGGGATGATATGCAATGAGTGATGGTTTGCCCGAAAACTGGCCAGCAATGTCGATCGCGCAGGCGCACGGCCTGTTATCAGGGGCTGGCTCCCCGGTTGCGCTGGAAGATACTGAAATCGATGGTGTGGTTTATAAGACCTATGCCGAAGCGCCGCCGACGATACGGGATTTGTTCTTGGGTGGCCACGCAGCGTTTCAGGACCGGGAATTTCTGATCTATGAGGACGAGCGCCTCACCTATGATGCGATCCGGCGCGCGGTTGCACATTTTGCCGGTGCATTGGCGATGACATATGGCATCAAAAAAGGTGACCGCGTTGCCATTTTGATGCGCAACTATCCGCAGTGGCCGATTGCATTCTTTGCCGGACTTTCGCTGGGGGCGATCGTTACGCCGATGAATTCTTGGTGGACGGGAGACGAGATTGAATATGGATTGAAGGATGCTGGCGTGCGTCTGGCGATTGTCGATCCGCAATTGTTTGAACGTATTCAGGCGCATTGGGGCGCGCTACCAGACCTTGAGGCGATGGTCGTCGCGCGTGATCCTGAGGAGCGCGCTGATCCGCGTGTTCGCTCAATGGAGAGCTTTATTGGCGATGCGAAGGGATGGGCTGAGCTCGATGATATTCCATTGCCAGACACGCCGCTGGCACCTGATGATGATGCGACGATTATGTACACGTCGGGAACAACGGGGAAACCTAAGGGCGCGCTTGCATCGCACCGTGCGATTATTGCGAATATGTTTAATGCGCTGACCTGCCGTGCCCGGCGCTATTTGCGCGCTGGCGAGCCCTTGCCTGAGCCGGACCCCGATCCAGCGAACGCGAACAAGACACTGCTGGCCGTGCCGTTTTTCCATGCGACGGGAGCGTTTGCGATTTTGATCCCGAGCTGGGCGACGGGTGCGAAGATTATCTCCATGTATAAATGGGACGTGGACAAGGCGCTGCCGATTATCCAGGAAGAACGGATTAATTCCGTGGGCGGGGTTCCTGCGATTGCCTGGCAGTTGATTGAGCATCCGGACCGGGACAAATATGATCTGTCTTCGATCAATACTGTGGCCTATGGCGGTGCGCCGTCTTCGGCAGACCTTGTGACCACG
>CAZXTI010000336.1:0-1964 GCA_964643565.1 uncultured Hyphomonas sp.
ACGCCATCAAATGATTTCCGATGGCACGTGCGAAAAGATCGTTCCAGCTCGCATCATTTTTTGAACGCCCAACAGCATCGCTTAGCTCAAAAAGATAAGCTGCTTCTTTGCGGGTTACCCAAGTCGCACCATCTCCGGCAGGAGCGTAAAGCGCGCGGCGTAACCGCTCCACAGTGACCGTATCGACACCGCCCTCTTTCTTGGCGTACGCGCATATCGCTTTAAGCGTAAAAAGTCCGAGCTCGCGCGGCGCGCCTTCGGCGTAGTACAGAATATTGAGCAACAGATCCAGTTCGGTTCCAAGCGCAATCCGGCCGTCCCGGCTAATGCTCTCAATGAGCCATTGGCTTTCTTCTTCAGTAACCCAGCCGACAGGCGCCTCAACCGTTAACACAAAGTCCTTGATAGCTTCGCAAAATCGCTCATCCCAGACCTGATTAACGCCTGAAAGCTCATCATTCAGGGCAAACAAACCATCCACTTCGGCGCGCGAGACAAGGCCGTCCTGATACACCTTATTGATGATTTGGCGCGCTTCCTCTTCGGAAACATGCCCCAAATCAGCGACTTTGGCCATTAATTGCTCAATATTCGCATCTGCCATAACTCTATCCCGCCTATTGCTATGCCCGAATAGCTAACGGAAAGAGGTTTAGGTTTGGTTATTAAAGCAGAAGTGGCCCGCCTGCCCTCTTAAAGTGGTACATTATCGTGCTTCTTCCACGGATTTTCGAGCCGCTTGTTTTTGAGCACCCGCAATGAGCGCGCAATGCGTCTGCGCGTAGAATGCGGCCTGATAATATCATCGATATATCCTAGCTTGGCTGCGATATAAGGATTGGCAAAATTGTCTTCATATTCCTTGGTGCGCTCGGCGATTTTCTCTTCGTCGCCAATCTCTTTGCGGAAAATAATTTCCACAGCGCCCTTCGCCCCCATCACAGCAATTTCCGCCTTCGGCCATGCATAATTCACATCGCCGCGGCGATGTGAATTATGCATGGCCGAAGGCGGAAATTGCTGTGATGGGGGCGAAGGGCGCTGTGGAAATTATTTTCCGCAAAGAGATTGGCGACGAAGAGAAAATCGCCGAGCGCACCAAGGAATATGAAGACAATTTTGCCAATCCTTATATCGCAGCCAAGCTAGGATATATCGATGATATTATCAGGCCGCATTCTACGCGCAGACGCATTGCGCGCTCATTGCGGGTGCTCAAAAACAAGCGGCTCGAAAATCCGTGGAAGAAGCACGATAATGTACCACTTTAAGAGGGCAGGCGGGCCACTTCTGCTTTAATAACCAAACCTAAACCTCTTTCCGTTAGCTATTCGGGCATAGCAATAGGCGGGATAGAGTTATGGCAGATGCGAATATTGAGCAATTAATGGCCAAAGTCGCTGATTTGGGGCATGTTTCCGAAGAGGAAGCGCGCCAAATCATCAATAAGGTGTATCAGGACGGCCTTGTCTCGCGCGCCGAAGTGGATGGTTTGTTTGCCCTGAATGATGAGCTTTCAGGCGTTAATCAGGTCTGGGATGAGCGATTTTGCGAAGCTATCAAGGACTTTGTGTTAACGGTTGAGGCGCCTGTCGGCTGGGTTACTGAAGAAGAAAGCCAATGGCTCATTGAGAGCATTAGCCGGGACGGCCGGATTGCGCTTGGAACCGAACTGGATCTGTTGCTCAATATTCTGTACTACGCCGAAGGCGCGCCGCGCGAGCTCGGACTTTTTACGCTTAAAGCGATATGCGCGTACGCCAAGAAAGAGGGCGGTGTCGATACGGTCACTGTGGAGCGGTTACGCCGCGCGCTTTACGCTCCTGCCGGAGATGGTGCGACTTGGGTAACCCGCAAAGAAGCAGCTTATCTTTTTGAGCTAAGCGATGCTGTTGGGCGTTCAAAAAATGATGCGAGCTGGAACGATCTTTTCGCACGTGCCATCGGAAATCATTTGATGGCGT
>CAZXTI010000337.1:0-1952 GCA_964643565.1 uncultured Hyphomonas sp.
GAGCGCAAGAGGCGGCAAACATAGCCAATGGGCGGACGCGCGCTTCCATGCTGGCTGCTTCAGAGCTATTGGCCGTGCCGTCCCGCACGCGCCCAACAATGCCCTGACAGATGCCCGCCAGTCGGAACGCATTATAGGCAAAATAATAGTTCAGCTCCGGCAAACCATCCCGGCCCGTATGCGCGCAATACATCTCGACATATTCATCCATGCTCGGAATGCCGTGCGCCTTCAGGTCTGGAATATCGACAATCGCCGCGCGCGCCGGATCAGAGCTTGGCATCACCCAATTCATCAGATGATAGGTAAAGTCAGCGAGCGGATCACCAAGCGTGCAAAGCTCCCAATCGAGCACGGCAATGATCTTGGACTCGCTTGGATGCAGGATCATATTATCGAGGCGATAGTCGCCATGCACAATTGTGGTCTTGTCGCCGGGCGGAATATTCTCGGGCAGCCATTTGATAAGCTGATCCATTTCCTCGATCTTTTGCGTCTCCGAGGCGATATATTGCTTTGACCAGCGATGCGTTTGGCGCGCGATATAGTCCTTTTCCTTGCCAAACCCTTCAAGTCCGGCCGCGCGCCAATCCACATTATGCAAATCAGCGAAGGTCTTCACTTTCGCTTCGTAAATCGCGCGGCGCTTTGCCGGGTCCATATCCGGCAAGGTGCCGTCCCAGATGATGCGCCCTTCGACCATGTCCATGACGTAGAACATCGTGCCAGTAATGCTTTCATCTTCGCACAAGGCGTAAGGGCGCGCGACAGGGAAGCTGAGCGGGTGCAGCGCAGAAATGACGCGGAATTCACGGTCAACCGCATGCGCACTCGGCAGTAATTTGCCGGGCGGTTTGCGGCGCATGACATATTTTTTCCCGGGCGTGATGAGCTGATAGGTCGGGTTGGATTGGCCGCCCTTAAATTGGCGCACCTCCAGCGGGCCTGCATAGCCCTCAACATTGGCCTCCATCCACGCGGCGAGTTTCGCTTCCTCGAAACGATGGCTTTCAGCGACCTCTTTCGTGCCGGTGAAAAGCTCTTGGGCTGTCTTGTTCTCGCTCATGGGTATCCTCGCCAAATAGGTGAGCACGCACTTTAGCCGCCCTGCTCGCAGGGGCAATATTGACTTTGCGATAAGTGCGGAATTTATGTTGCGCCTTGGGAAAGCTTTTCAAGCGCCTCAAGCGCGGCTTCAGCTTTGCTTTCGGGCACGAAAATATGGTCATGATGGAAAGCGCTAATCGCATTACAGGGTACGTCCGCCACGGCAAGCGCAGTAGAAACCGCCGCTAGAAACCCGACAGCATTTAAATCCGAATGTACCGCCAGCTCCAGCCAGACAAAGCGCCTATCTTCCGGTGCAGAACGATGCGCCAGCACAATATGTGTCCAGCCTTCGCGCTCTTTGAACTGCATCACAGCGCCCTCGACGCTTTCCTGCGAACCGGTCACAAATTCCCAAACCCCGTCATGTCGATGGACAGACAGGTTCGCCAATAGTGTTTTCAAATCCCGCACGCCGCTCATTTTCCGCGCACGCGCCAGCCAATATCCTTGCGGTAAAATCCGGTCGGCCAATCAATCTGCCCTGCGCCCAGATACGCCTTGTCCAGCGCCTCATCAATTGTGTCTCCGATGCCGGTCGCGGATAAGACCCGCCCGCCAGTGGCAATAAGTTCGCCTGCCTCGTTCATATTCGTCCCTGCTTGAAAAATCGTTACGTCAATATTCTGGCCCGCCTCTTTGACGCCCTTGATGACCGCGCCCTTCTGATAGCTTTCCGGGTAGCCTTCATTCGCAAGAATAACCGTCGCGGCTGGTCTGAACCCCTCCAGCCCCATCAGCGCGCCAAAGGCATCCTCATTACCCTTTAGTCCGCCTGTTGCACACACCAGCAGTGCTGGCACAATATCGCCCGCCATGCCCGCCATCAAAACCTGACATTCCGG
>CAZXTI010000338.1:0-1938 GCA_964643565.1 uncultured Hyphomonas sp.
CCCTCACCTATTCGCGCCGGGCACCCATTTGACGTCATCCTTGCCATCATTATTGGCGATGCGCCCAGCGACGAATAGCCAGTCCGACAAGCGGTTGATAAAGGCGAGCGCTTCAGCGGAGACTAGCTCCCCTTCAATCGCGCCGAGCGTCACCATGTCCCGCTCTGCCCGTCGGCACAGGGCACGCGCAACATGCATATGCGCCGCCAGCGGTGACCCACCCGGCAGGATAAAACTATCAAGCGGGCTGAGCACCGCATTCATCGCGTCAATCTCGGCTTCCAGCCGTTCCACCTGCGCGCTGACAATCCGCAATGGCTCCCAACCGAGATCCTTGCCTGTGTCCGGTGTGGCCAAATCTGCGCCCAAGTCAAACAGATCATTCTGTATACGGCGCACCATATCCAACATGTCGCCTTCAGCATGCAGCGCCGCCACGCCAAGCGCCGCGTTCAGCTCGTCTACCGTGCCATAGGAGGTGACACGCGGGTGAAACTTGTCGACAGGCTCGCCCGTGGATAGCCGCGTTTTGCCGCCATCGCCTGCGCGCGTATAAATCTTATCGAGCTTCACCATGTTATCTGCTCCACCAGCTAACCGAGATTAATCACGCCGGTGACAAAGCCAAGCGCGACCAGAATCAAAATACAAATCGCCTGAATCGCAATCCGCCACCGCATCAGAATATTTGACCGCGAGGCGCGCTTTTCATCCGTGCGTGCGAGATTGATAATTCCATAAGCCAACACAAAAAGTAGCGCAGCGGCGGCGACATATAAGAGATAGGTAAGCGCGGTCTGCATATCAGCCCCTGTCTTGCGTGAAAGCCGACTATGCCCTGTGGTGCCAAAATTGTCATGTGCATGAGTGTCGCGGGCCTGCTATGGCACCCTCGATATGTCCAATTCCCTCCCTCTCCTGTTGACAGGCGCAAGCGGCGTTATCGGCACTGAGCTTCTGGCCTGCATGCCTGCCGAGCGCCTACTCCTCAGCCGATACCGCACGCCGATAGATAGCCCGGCCCAGCAAATTTCCCTGAATATTCGCGAGGCGCGCCTCGGCCTTGATGATGCGGCCTATCAGGCGCTGGCGGGCGGCATTTCCGGCATACTCCACTGCGCCGCCATCACGGATATGAACGGCGTTGCAGACGGCCTGCACGAGACAAATATTGACGGCGTGCGCCATATGATTGCGCTGGCTGAGGCCGCCGACGTGCCGCTGCACTATGTCTCCACCGCCTATTGCTCAAAAACCTATGGCCCGAAACAGCCCGCTGCCTCCGCCTATGTCGCCTCCAAGCGCGCCGCTGAACAGCTTGTCCGCGCGAGTAAAGTGCGTTGGACAATCTCGCGCCCGTCCATCGTGGTTGGCCGGTCTGACACAGGCGCCATCGCCAATTTTCAAGGCTTCCACCTGTTCATCACCTCCATTCTAAAAGGACGCCTTCCCTTTTTCCCGCTCGACCCGGAGGCGCATTGCGATTTCGTTCCGGCTGATTATGTCGCCAGCGCCCTTGCCGGGATCGTCGCAGCGCCGACATTTTCTGAGACCTATTGGCTGACAGGCGGGGCGCGCGCCATCACCATCCGTCAGATGATGGAATATGGCGCGCCTTTCGCTGCCGAGCTTGGCCGCGACCTCTCCGATATTCCGATGTCAGACCCTGAGAGCTTTCGCCGTGACCAGCTTCCCGCCTTGCAAGCGCGTCTCCCGCGCCGCCTGATGGAGCGGATCAATGTCTTGCTGGAATTGTCCAGCGTCATGGCCACTGAGCGCCCCTTCCCAAGCGATATGGCCCGCCTTGTCCCGGATGCTGCGCCGCTCGACACGCAGACCCTTCAAAAGACGCTCGGCCACAATCTGCATTTCTGGGGCAAGGCAAATAGACATGTCTTCCAAACCGCACCTTAAGCATTTGGCATATTGACGCGCGCG
>CAZXTI010000339.1:0-1931 GCA_964643565.1 uncultured Hyphomonas sp.
TCCGCAGGCTGAAGGACATACGCTGGTTATTCCCAAAGGTGTTGAAGCGCGCAATTTGTTAGAGATGCCTGCTGAAAAGCTCGGGGCGTATATGGAGCGGGTGCAGCGCGTTGCTAAGGCAGTGGAAAAGGCGCTTTCGCCTGATGGGGTGGTCGTTACGCAGTTCAATGGCGAAGCGGCAGGGCAAACCGTTTTCCATCTCCACTTTCATATCATCCCGCGCTGGGGCGATCGGTCTTTGAGCAAACATGCCAGCGGCGATATGGCGTCGCCTGACACGCTAAACCCGGTCGCTGAGCGTATTCGCCAACATATGGACTGATAAGCGCTCGCTTTTGGCGTGCTTAAAGACCAAGCTTCTGCTTTAGAATTTCATTGACGGCTTGCGGATTGGCTTTGCCGCCGGATGCGCGCATGACCTGACCAACGAACCAGCCGAGCGCTTTTGGCTTGGCATGACCTTCGGCCTTTTGCGCCTGCACCTGTTCAACCTGTTCAGGGTTGGCGGCAATGATTTCGTCGACAACTTTCTCAATCGCGCCTGTGTCCGTGACCTGCTTCAAGCCTTCGCGCTCAACGATGTCGGCGGCAGCATCGCCCGTGTCGATCATTTTGGTGAACACTTGCTTGGCGATCTTGCCTGAAATGGTTTGGTCAGAAATGAGATCAATCAGCCCGCCGAGCGCAGCGGCTGAGACAGGGCTATTGGCCAGCGACAAATCTTCCTTGTTCAGATAACCAAACAGTTCTTGGCTAACCCAGTTTGCAGCAAGGCGGGTATCGCGCCCCTTGGCAACGGATTCGAAAAACTCTGCCTTGTCAGCCTCGGCAGAAAGCACGCCTGCATCATAAGGCTTTAGGCCGTAATCGGATACAAACCGGGCGCGCTTTTCATCCGGCAGTTCCGGCAGGCCCGCTTTGATTTTGTCAACATAGCTTTGCTCAAGCTCTAGCGGCAATAGGTCAGGGTCTGGGAAATAGCGATAATCATGCGCATCTTCCTTGGAGCGCATGGCGCGCGTTTCGCCGGTATCAGTGTTATAAAGGCGCGTCTCCTGATCAACTTCGCCGCCGCCTTCGAGGATTTCGATCTGGCGAATAGCTTCATACTCAGCGGCCTGCTGGATGAAGCGGAAAGAGTTCATATTCTTGATTTCGCAGCGCGTGCCGAGATGGGAAAAGTCGCCTGTCTCGATGAACTTCTCATAATCACCCGGACGACAGACAGATACGTTTACATCTGCGCGCAGATTACCTTTTTCCATATCGCCATCACATGTGCCAAGCGCGACAAGAATGGAACGTAGCTTGCGCACATAGGACGCCGCTTCCAAGGGCGAGCGAATGTGTGGCTTGGAGACGATTTCCATCAGGGCGACGCCGGAGCGGTTGAGGTCGACATAGGTTTCATCCGGCGACATGTCGTGGATCGATTTGCCTGCATCCTGCTCCAGATGTAGGCGTTCTATGCCGACGCAAAAACTATAGGCATCGCCGCCATGGGCAGGCTCGACATCGATCTCAATCTCACCTTCACCGACGATTGGGTGGGCAAATTGCGAGATCTGGTAGCCTTGCGGCAAATCCGGGTAGAAGTAGTTTTTCCGGTCAAAGCGCGAATAGAGATTGATCTGGGCTTTCAGGCCAAGCCCCGTGCGCACGGCTTGTTCGACGCATTTCTCGTTAATGACTGGCAGCATGCCCGGCATGGCGGCATCGACGAGCGAGACATTTGTGTTTGGATCCGCGCCATATTGCGTTGAGGCCCCAGAGAACAGTTTCGCTTCTGAGGCCACTTGTGCATGCACCTCAAGGCCCATAACGACTTCCCAGTCGCCAGTGGCCCCTTTGAGGGTGAACGGAGTGCGGGTCGCTGTTGTCATGGTCTGGCTCGCTGAATCAATAACTTCATCAGCCAGCTAGATAGCGCG
>CAZXTI010000340.1:0-1927 GCA_964643565.1 uncultured Hyphomonas sp.
TGGAAAACAAATGCCCATGTGATGGAGCTTGCACCGAACAGGCGTGCTGTCGATTTGACCCCGATCAGTGCATCATCCTCGCGGTCTTGCAGGGCGTAGATTGTGTCATAGGCAATTGTCCAGATTGCCATTGAGGAAAATAGGACGAGTACGGAGAAGCCGATACTGCCAACTGTGGCAGCCGCGACGAGTATGCCCCAATTGAAGGTCAGGCCCAGCCAAGCCTGCGGCCAATAGGTGATGCGCTTCATATAAGGATAGGCGGCCACGAGCGGGACCGCGAGGAGCGCGACGATTTTCGCGAAACCGGGCAGGCAGAGCCAAACGAGAAAGCCGACAAAGACTTGCGCGGCCAGGAAGATGTAGGCATTGCGCAACGGCACTTGGCCAGAGGGCAACGGCCTGTTGGCGGTGCGCTCGACTTTTGCGTCAATGTCGCGGTCGGTAATGTCATTCCATGTGCACCCCGCACCGCGCATAGCAACCGCGCCAATGCCAAACAGGATCGCCCACCAAAGGTCGACCCATTGCAATCCGTCCGGGATCGCCATGAACGCCAACCCGATCCAGCAGGGCAATGCCAGCAGCCAGATACCGACCGGTCGATCAATCCGCGCGAGCGACAGATAGGGCCGCGACATGTTTGGAAGCGCTTGGAAAAAGGATGCGCCAACAGCGTCCGCCGGGCTTATCGGCAGGTTGCGTGTCGGGGTAGCTTCATCCGTTTTTGCCTCGGAAGACTCAAGGATTTCGACCACGGGTGATTCGTCAGCTGTCTCAGTCATGGCGAATATATAGGGTGAATTAGTAAAAGAATGAATGATTTGAGCGGTTGAACTTGTCTTTTCTTGCGCGCCGGGCGGGGCTATAGCCAGTTTATGAGCCAAATGCCGCGCCTTTTCATCGATTCGCCTCTGACCGAGGGAGACCCTATCGCGCTGGCCGAGGGGCAAGCCCATTATATTGCGCGGGTGATGCGTTTGGGCGGCGGCGACATGGCGCGCGTGTTTAACGGTAAAGACGGCGAATGGGCCTGCGAGCTTGATATTAAGGGGCGCAAAGTCTTCGCACGTCCCGTCGAGCAGATACGCGCCCAGCCAGAGATTGGCGGGCAGGGGCCAAAGCTTTTATTTGCGCCGCTGAAGAAAACCCGCACGGATTTTGCCGTTGAGAAAGCCACCGAGCTTGGCGCGTCTCTTATTCAACCCATCGGCACTGCTTACACACAGACCCACCGCGTAAAGACCGAGCGCCTCATCTCGCTCTCTATCGAAGCAGCCGAACAGACCGAGCGCATGGACTTGCCTGAGATTGGTGAGAAATGCGCATTGTTTACTGCCCTTGATGGTTGGCCATCTGATGCGCCGCTGATTTTTTGCGATGAGGCCGGTGATGCCCTGCCGATGCAGGCGGCTCTCAAAAATGTGAAGACGCCTGCGGGCGGCGGTATTCTGATCGGTCCGGAAGGTGGATTCTCGCCTGAAGAGCGTGCCGCCTTACGGAAACTGGCCTTTATTGTGCCTGTTACGCTCGGTCCGCGCATTTTACGTGCGGAAACGGCGATCATTTCAGCACTGACAATTTGGCAGACAGCGCTTGGCGACTGGCGCTAAAGCGATTATGTGGCGAGGAGCCTCTGATTTGGGATTTGCCATATGACCACGCCGACTGACGATATTGACGAAAACGCCCCGCGCATTGAAGGCAAGGCTGAACTTGTCCACTGGATTGCACAAGGGTGTAAGCCAAAAGATAAATGGCTGATCGGCACAGAGCACGAAAAATTCGGCTTTCTGAAAGATGGATTGCAGCCTGTTCCCTATCATGGCACCGCCTCTGTTCGCGGTCTGCTTGATGGGTTGAAGGATAAGTTTGGCTGGGAAGGCATTTACGAAGGCGAGCACATTATCGGCTTGAAACGCGACGG
>CAZXTI010000341.1:0-1921 GCA_964643565.1 uncultured Hyphomonas sp.
GCGCAAATGGTCTTGGGCATAAGCCAGCGTTTCATCAGGCAGGTTTTTGGCTTCCAGCCCCCAATAGACATCGCCGTCAAAGGCAAGTCCGGCAGGCTTTGCGCTATTGCTTTTATTGTCGAGATTGAAGGCTTTGAAGCGTTCGAAATTCAGCTCGGCGAGATTATCGCTAATATGCATCAGGCGCTTCAGGTCAGCGGCGCTTTGGGTTTTGGCGACTTTTGCAAGCGCGCGCGTATCTTTGGCAAGGCGCGGCTGCGTGGCGGGAACGCCCGTTTCAGCCGGGTCCATATTTAGCTTTTTTGCAGGGGAGAGTAGTGTCAGCATGGGTTTGGTATCCTTTCCTCCTAACATCAATCCGGCCAATCCGAACTCGTATGCGTGGGTCACTGATAGATCCTAGATAGGCGTTTACCGGGTCATTGCAATATGTTTTTTTGTGGGGTTACCAAGTTCCAATAAAGTCTGCGTGATCAACATAAAAAAACCGCCCCGGATACGTCCGGAGCGGTTTGAAATTTTCGCGTAAAAGCGCTGAAGGCTTAGAGGTCGCCCCCGCCCCAAAGGATGGCATATTTCTCGCAGTGGACAAGCACGCTGGCATAGTCAGCAATGTTCACCTCAGCAGGCACAAGATATTCCTGCGCGCCTTTGGTCTTTTGCAGTTCACCAATATTGAGCGCGCCTTCAGTGGCTGTTTTGCCTGTTACTGTGGCCACATCGAGCGGCGAGAGAAACACTTTCAGGTCTGGCCCATTGGAGGCACGGAAATCATCGGCAAATTTGATATATGTGTTGCCATCGCGCTGAACGACTTCCCAAGCACCCTGAAGTTTCTTCTTTTTCTTGATGAAATTGCCAGATGGCAGATCCGCCTCAACGGCTTCGACGGCAACAGCATCCTGTGCGAACGCGGCCGGGCTCAAAGCGACTGAAAAACTCGCCCCAATAAGAAGCGCAGCGGCTAAAGATGAAATACGCATAATAATCGTCCTTTTAAAACTAATATGGCTTACAATGAATCCCATATGGCCACCATGTGAGAATATACAATTCACGCCCTATCACGAACATGTATACGTTGTTCACGCATTAGTCACGAAGCGTACTGGAAACAAAAAAGCCGCCTCAGTCTTATGTGCGAGGCGGCTCTTAATTTTCGCGTCTAAAGACAGACCTAGTAGCGATAATGCTCCGGCTTGTATGGCCCTGCTTGGTCAACGCCAATATAGTCCGCCTGCTCTTTCGTCATCTTGGTCAGCTTCACGCCGATCTTCTCAAGGTGCAGACGTGCGACCTTTTCGTCGAGATGCTTAGGCAGCATGTAGACCTTGTTTTCATATTTGCGCGTTGCAGCTTTGCTGTCTTCCCACAGTTCCATTTGTGCAAGCACTTGGTTTGTGAACGAGGCAGACATCACGAAAGATGGGTGCCCGGTCGCATTACCAAGGTTCAAGAGGCGACCCTGAGAAAGCAGGATCATGCGGTTCCCTTTCGGGAAGGTGATCATATCGACCTGATCTTTGATATTGGTCCACTCAAGATTATTAAGCGCGGCAACTTGGATTTCATTATCGAAGTGACCGATATTGCCGACAATCGCCATGTCTTTCATCTCGCGCATATGCTCGATGCGGATCACGTCCTTATTGCCCGTCGTCGTGACGAAGATATCAGCGTCAGCCACTGTGTCTTCCAGCGTCGTCACCTCAAAGCCGTCCATCGCCGCTTGCAATGCGCAAATCGGGTCAACTTCGGTGACCTTCACGCGCGCGCCAGCTCCGCGGAGCGACGCCGCAGAGCCTTTGCCCACATCGCCATAGCCAAGCACAACGGCCGTCTTACCAGCCATCATCGTATCGGTTGCGCGTCGAATGCCATCAACGAGCGATTCCTTACAGCCATACTTATTGTCGAATTT
>CAZXTI010000342.1:0-1919 GCA_964643565.1 uncultured Hyphomonas sp.
GCGCAGCTTGCGAGCCATCAGCACCAAATCCGCTGCCGAAGTAAATCGCCGTCAGAACCATGGTTGCAACAACCGTCACAGCATAGGTTTCAAACAGGTCAGCCGCCATGCCGGCACAATCACCAACATTATCGCCGACATTGTCAGCGATCGTTGCAGCGTTGCGTGGATCATCTTCAGGGATACCGGCTTCAACCTTACCAACCATGTCGCCGCCAACGTCAGCGCCTTTGGTAAAGATACCGCCGCCAAGACGTGCAAAGATGGAAATCAGTGAGGCACCAAAACCAAGCGCGACAAGCGAGTCGATGACAACACGGTCATTTGGCGCATGGCCCATAGAACCTGTCAGCACCCAATAGTATGCCACAAGACCAAGCAGAGCGAGGCCAACAACGAGCATGCCTGTAACAGCACCGGATTTAAACGCGATATTAAGGCCGCCGCTCAAGCTGCCCCGGGACGCCTCTGTTGTACGCACATTCGCGCGGACAGAAACCAGCATGCCAATGAAGCCAGCAACGCCTGAAAGCACAGCACCGATTAGGAAGCCAATGGCCGCCGTCGCCCCAAGCAACCACCAAGCCAGAATGAATACAGGCACGCCCACAATCGCGATTGTTCTGTACTGCCGACTTAAATAAGCGTTGGCACCTTCTTGAATCGCCCGTGCGATTTCGGCCATACGCTTATCGCCCGAGGGCGCTTTGAGAATGGAGCTGATCGTCAGCGCTCCATAGACCAGCGAAACGATGCTCGCCAATAATATGATTAGTAACCAGTTCATGGTTTTATTAAACTCCCTGTAATTGCCGGATACGCAGCAAAATTGCCCGTCACCACAGCTTTTATCTTGCAGAATTAAGTGTCAAAAACGTACTCTACGCGCAAGGTCGCTCGCCTTACAGGCGAGGCACTCTCGCCGTATTCCCCCTTGAGTCCCTCTATTTTGTGTTAACAGCGTCGTAAATAGCCATATACATGCGCTTGTAGATCAGGTTTTGTGCTCAAAACCAACCCTTTTTGGCAATTCGACTGCAGTTTCATTAAAACTTGCTTTTACGCCGGATTCTGCAGTCATGACACCGATATGCGCGAATCCTATTTCGTCACGCGCAAGCGCGTTTTTGGCCGCTTTCGGGGCCGTGAAAAGACACTGATAATCATCACCAGCGATACAGGCCGCCAAAATATCGAAAACCGAAGGTTCGGTACTTGCAACGCCGCTGATCGGAACAGTGTCCAGTTTTAAATCAGCGCCCAAATTGCTCGCGACGCAGAGCTTTTGTAGGTCACCAATCAAGCCATCAGAAATGTCCATGGCGGCGCCGGCGTAGGCTTGCAGCGATTTTGTCAGGCTGAGCGGCGGAATATCAGGGACGCGGTAATGCGCTCGGGCCGGAGTGTCACGCCCGGATTTGGCATCCGCCAAGCCCTGCCCGCCAAGTCCGATCGTGCCTGTAATCCAGATATCATCGCCAGGTTTCGCGCCAGAGCGCCGCAAAAGGCGCTCTGTCTCGCCATGTGTTCCGGTCAGGGTCAGCGAGATAAACAGCCCTTCAGGGGACGCGACCGTATCGCCGCCAATGAGATTTGCCCCCCAATGGTCCAGCTCCTCACCTAAAGCGCTTGCAAACGCCGCCAATTGCGCCTCATCGCGCTCGCGCGGCCATCCGAGCGTCAAGACGGCCTCATCTGGGCGTGCGCCTTTGGCAATGATGTCGGACACATTCACACGCACGAGCTTGCGCGCGACAGTATCAATCGGATCGGTGGGTAGAAAATGGACGCCCTCAACGAGCGCATCAGTCGTGATGATTTGTGCGCGCCCGGACAGTTCGGCAACATCATCAAGAAGGCCTGCCGCGCGCTCGGTTTTTACCAGCGGCGCAAAATAGCGGGCGATCCATTCAAACTCT
>CAZXTI010000343.1:0-1907 GCA_964643565.1 uncultured Hyphomonas sp.
CGCGCCGACTGGCCGGGCTATCCGGCTATGTTCGAACAATTGATCTCAGCCGTTGATGATGGGTTTGAATATGAAACCGTGTCGATTGTGACCGGAGCGGCCCTGCCCGATCCGGCAGAGCTAGACGGTATTATCATCACAGGCTCGGCCTATGGCGTCTATGACGATGTCGAGTGGATGCCGGACTTGATGGACTTTATCCGCGCAGCCGCGAAAGCTGGCACGCCGCAATTTGGCGTCTGCTTCGGGCATCAGGCTATGGCTGAAGCGCTTGGCGGCAAGGTTGTGAAATCAGACAAGGGTTGGGGCGTCGGGCGCCACACTTATGATACGCCGCACCGCCCGGATTGGATGACCGATGGCCCGGCTGATTTCGCGCTCGCTGTCAGCCACCAAGATCAAGTCGTCGCGGTGCCAGACGGAACCGAGGTGACCGCGCGCTCAGACTTTTGCGAATTTGCAGGGCTTGCCTATACGGGCGGCAAAGCAGCAAGCTTTCAAGGCCACCCGGAATTTAGCGCTGGCTTTTGCTCTGCCCTGCATGAGCTGCGCCGGGACCGGATCGGCGACGCGCTGGTTGATGAGGCGCTGGCTAGCTTTGCCAAACCGCTCGATAGCGCACATGTCGCCAAATGGATGGCCGCGTTTTTCAGAGCGAATGGCGGGTAAAGCCCAAACCGTCAAACCTTCCGCATCCTCAGCGCTTTACACAAGGCCATTGCTTCGCTACGCAGCTTGCAAGGGACGCAACGCAAATACTGATATTTGCTTCGCCATGCTATTTTAAGGGGCCGCAAAAAAATGATGCCGAAACCACGCGCTGATATTGTCGCAAATACACTTGAGTTTGAAATCCTGCCATTGGTCAAGCCGACCGGCTTTCGCGAATATGATGCGCGCTGGTGGTTTAATGGCATTGGCCATGACAAGCCCGCTGAGCTCAACCTTGAAGGCGTTAAAGCGCTCGGCCTCGGCATGGCGACATTGTTTCACGAGCTGGGCGTTGAGCCAAAAGTGGTGACCGGGCATGATTTCCGCTCGATTTCAGCTAGCATCAAGAACGCGCTTATTCTCGGCCTGGCTCAGGGCGGCTGCGAAGTGCTGGATGTCGGCCTTGCGCTTAGCCCGATGGTTTATTGGAGCCAGTTTGAGCTTGATGCCGCGTGCTGCGCGATGGTCACGGCGAGCCATAATGAAAATGGATGGACGGGTGTCAAAATGGGCGCAGATAAGCCCCTCACCTTTGGCCCGGTCGAGATGGGCCGTTTGAAAGAGATTGTCCTCGGCGGAGACTTCGAGCCACGCGCGGGCGGCGGCGTGTTCCGCGTTGACGGCATGCTGGACAAATATGTTGCCAGCACGTCTGAAGACGTCGCGATCAAGCGTCCACTTAAGGTCATTGCCGCTTGCGGGAACGGCACGGCGGGCGCTTTTGCGCCTCAGGCTCTGCGCGCGATGGGCGTTGATGTGATCGAGATGGATTGCAATCTCGACAATACCTTCCCGAAATATAATCCGAACCCGGAAGACTCTGAAATGTTGCACGCGATGGCGGCGGCTGTAAAAGAACATGGCGCAGACATTGCACTTGGCTTTGATGGCGACGGGGATCGCTGCGGTGTGGTGGATAATACGGGCGAAGAAATCTTCGCTGACAAGATCGGCCTGATGCTCGCGCGCGATCTCAGCCGCGAATATCCGAACGCGAAATTCGTCGTCGATGTAAAATCGACCGGGCTTTACAAGACCGACCCCGTGCTGAAGGAAAATGGCGCGACGGTCGATTACTACAAGACCGGCCACTCCTACATTAAGCGGCGCACGAATGATCTGGACGCGCTTGCCGGCTTTGAGAAATCCGGCCACTTCTTTTTCCGTCCGCCGATCGGGCTTGGCTATGATGACGG
>CAZXTI010000344.1:0-1907 GCA_964643565.1 uncultured Hyphomonas sp.
CAGCTTGCAGCACCCAATAGAGAAAGCCTGAACCTGCTTTTCACAGGCATGCTGAGCTATGCCGTTATTGCTTCTAAGGATTTGGACGACCCTCAGTCCATTGTCGACAGTTTCGAAATCATTTTGCGCGGTCTTCCAAATTCAGTCAGACGGCAAAACCGGAGCATGCAAACCAAAATACCTTAAGCCTTGCTGGCCTTGGCAGCACGTTTACGCTCATGCGTATCGAGATGCACTTTGCGCAGTCTGATATTTTCCGGTGTGACTTCAACCAGCTCGTCATCCTGAATATAGGCCAGTGATTTTTCCAGCGTCATTTGTAGCGGCGTCGTTAGCCTGACGGCCTCATCAGTTCCAGAGGCGCGCACATTGGTCAGCTTCTTTCCCTTTTGGACATTCACTTCCAGATCATTGTCCCGGTTATGCTCGCCGATAATCATCCCGGCATAGACCTTATCACCCGGATGGATCATCATCGGGCCGCGATCTTCAAGATTCCACAATGCGAACGCGACCGCCTCGCCCTGCCCCATCGCAATTAGAACGCCAGTATGACGCCCCTGAATCTTACCCTTGAACGGCGCATACTCATGGAAGACACGGTTCATGATCGCCGTGCCGCGCGTATCTGATAAAAGCTCACCCTGATAGCCAATGAGGCCGCGTGTGGGTGCGTGGAACACCATACGGGTTCGCCCGGCACCTGATGGCTTCATTTCCATCATGTCGGCTTTGCGCTCGGAGAGTTTTTGCACCACGACGCCTGAATGCTCGTCATCCACATCAATGACAACTTCTTCGATCGGTTCCAGCTTTTCGCCGCCGGGGCCTTCTTGCATCACCACTTGCGGACGCGACACGCCTAGCTCAAACCCTTCTCGGCGCATCGTCTCTATCAGGACAGCGAGTTGCAATTCGCCGCGCCCGGAGACGGTAAAGGCTTCTGCATCGGTGGCGCGCGAGACTTTTAGCGCGACATTGCCTTCAGCCTCTTTTTGCAAGCGATCCCAGATCATGCGCGATGTGACCTTGGTGCCTTCGGTGCCAGCCAGAGGGCTGTCATTTACGCGAAAGGTCATCGAGAGTGTTGGCGGGTCAATCGGCTGGGCTTCAAGCGGCTCGCTGACAGACGCATCGCATAGCGTGTCAGCCACGGTCGCCTTGGTCATGCCGGCAAGCGAGATAATGTCTCCGGCTTCGGCGCTGTCGATGGGCGTGCGCTCAAGGCCGCGAAAGGCGAGCACTTTGGAAATGCGGCCCTGCTCGACAAGGTTTCCTTCCCGGTCAATCGCCTTGAAGCTCTGATTTGGTTTCACAGAACCGGACGTCACGCGCCCTGTCAGGATACGGCCAAGGAAATTATCGGCAGAGATGGTTGTTGCAAGGAAGCGGAACGGGCCTTCCTCAACGACCGGCGAGGCGACATGTTTCACCACAAGGTCGAACAGCTCATTCATATTGCCCGTTGGGTTTTCATATTGCGCCGACATCCAGCCTTCTTTGGCAGAGCCGTAAAGGATCGGGAAATCAAGCTGCTCGTCGGTCGCACCAAGATCTGCGAAGAGGTCAAAGACTTCATTGATGACAGCATCCGGGCGGCGCTCCGGCTTATCAATCTTGTTAATCGCCACAATCGGGTGAAGGCCAACTTTTAGCGCTTTCCCGACGACGAATTTCGTTTGCGGCATTGGGCCTTCAGCGGCATCGACCAGCACAATCGCGCCGTCCACCATGCCGAGAATACGCTCCACCTCGCCGCCAAAGTCGGCGTGGCCCGGCGTATCAACGATATTGATGCGGGTATCGCCCCACTCAACAGAGGTTGTTTTAGCCAGAATCGTAATGCCCCGCTCGCGCTCCAAATCATTAGAGTCCATCATCCGCTCAGAGGTCTGCTCATGCTCATG
>CAZXTI010000345.1:0-1900 GCA_964643565.1 uncultured Hyphomonas sp.
ACGCGTCAATGCTACCCGCCAGCGCATCTGCATCCGGTGTCAGCGCTTCAGCATGTGTCTTCCAAGCTTCAGGGCCGTGATAGGCGTCGACATAGTCGCCATCAATCCGGCCCATTTGCAGCGCCAATTGAACAAAGTCTGCAGCGGCTTGATCAACAGGGTCTTTAAACGTGACAAGCTTATCGGCGTCATAGGCAGCATCGACCCAGTCAACGATGTTGCCAGCAGTGTCAGCGCTGCGGTCAAAGATCGCCTGCGTCCGTTCTGCCTCTGGCGCTAATTGGGGCGCTGATGATGTCGCTGCGGGCGTCTCTGCGGGTGTCTCTGCGCCGCACGCAGCAAGCAGCAAGATACATGCGCCATAGGTCAATTGTTTTATCATCTCAGGGCTTTCTCTTTAAAGTCCCCCTATTCGGAGGCTTCCTCTGGCAGGCGCTCGGCCTGTTCTGCAGGCACACTGCCCCCGCGCTGCGCTGTGGATTCTTCGCCGCCCGCGGTAACAAATAAAAATTCTAGCTCGAACGCTTCAACCGGCGGATTGTTCTGGCGCGCGGTAAAGCTAACCTCTTCGCCAGGGTCTATGCGTGCCTTGGGCATCGTCGCCGTCAATTCGCCTACCTTCGCGCCCGCCTCGTCGCGCAGCCGGATGTGAATATCCGCACTTGGTTGGCTAACACTGGAGACGTTGACCACAGTCCCACTCACCGTCAGGACAGGTATTGTTCCGTCAAAGGTGCGCGCAGAATCAATCGTATTAAAGTCGAGCCCAAATCGGTTCACATGCAGCCCGAGCGCCTGATAGGCCATCGCCGACTGCGGCCATTGGCGCACCACATCATTACGGAACAAAACCATGCCGCTCAGAATAGCCGCGAACAGAATACCTGAAAAAAACCACGCCATGCTTGCCGCGAACCGGCTTTTGCGTTGACGACGTTCCCGCACACGCTCGCGATAAGTTTCATGTGCGCCGGTTTGCGTAGTGGCCGTCGTTTCCTCAGCAACACCGTCTTTGATACGCGCATGCCAGGAATGACCACACGCCGCGCATTTCACCGTGCGGCCAGATTCGCCGACAGTTGCGTCATCGGCAAAATATTGCGTCTCGCAAGAAGGGCATGTGAGGATCATATCTTGGCCAATCCGACAATCACTGAAATAGTCATTTGAACGCCATATTAATGATAGTCGAGAACGATAGTCTATATGTCGAAGCAGAACCGACCCAGATTAGATGCCGCCAGTATCCGCTTTGAGCGGGTATCTTTGCGCTATGACAGCGCTGAAGATGTGCTGAGCGACTTAAATTTCGAGCTAAAACAAGGCTCTTTCACCTTTCTTACCGGCCCCTCGGGTGCGGGAAAGACTACGCTACTAAAGCTAATTTATCTCGCATTACAGCCCTCAGAAGGGAATGTTTATCTGTTCGGGCAACGTACAAATACGCTAAAACGGAACCAATTGTCGGCGATCAGACGGCGAATCGGTGTGGTTTTTCAGGAATTTCGACTGCTGGAACATTTATCAGCCTATGAAAATGCAGCCCTGCCTTTGCGTGTTATGGGGCGAAAGGAAAAAGAATATCGCCCCGATGTCGAAGAATTACTGCGCTGGGTCGGCCTCGGCGAACGCTTGCATGCAAAACCGGCAACCCTATCTGGCGGTGAACAGCAACGCGTCGCCATCGCACGCGCCCTCGTTGGCAAGCCTGACCTGCTCATCGCAGATGAACCAACCGGCAATGTTGACCCTGAGATGGGGCGCAAACTCATGCGCCTCTTTTATGAGCTGAACAAACGCCTTGGCGCGAGCGTGATGATCGCCTCGCATGACCACGACTTGATTAAGAAAATGAACATGCCTGTTTTGCGTCTGCAACATGGTTTGATTTCACGCGATA
>CAZXTI010000346.1:0-1877 GCA_964643565.1 uncultured Hyphomonas sp.
GCGCGCCTTTAATACCGGCGCTAATACGCCCACCTGCATAAAGGGGCTGCGTCGCTTGAATAGATGTGGAGGCGATTTGACGCCCGCCCTGATCAAGCACCAAAGATCGGTTGGTTTGGATGGTTTCCGGCCCATATTGGCCATTGACCTCAACGTTCGGGAGCCGTGCGCCTTTGGCTTGCACGAGTTGCTCCTCAGATACTTTCATCTGCTGGCGCTGGTTTTCCAATTGTGGATTGGATCGCTCCATCGCGAAAAGCGCATCTTGTAAAGTCTCAGCGTGCGCCATGTTGCCCGCCAAGGCTAGCCAGCATATCCCGGCCATTAATTTACTCAATCTACTCATTACTAAGCTCCAGTGGATCACTTAGTATACACTACAGTTTCCTACCGGAGAGTGAAGAAAATTCACTTTTCACGTGTGCCCAGGTCAGGCGATCACACGGCCTTAAAATGTAAATGCTGTTTTTCGATTGAAGGCCTGGAATTGCGGCGGAGACGCCTCAAACACGGTTCGAAATGCCAATGCATCGCCAGCACGCATATAAATCCGCGCCGCGCCGAACCCGGCCTTCTCCTCAACGACGACTGCCAAACGGCCATTCTCTGCCAATTGATCGGTCCACGCCTCTGGAACACTTTGCACCATGCCATTCACAAGTATCAGATCAAACGGCCCTTGGTCCGGCAAGCCTTTGGAAAGGTCGCCGTGCACAATCACAGCCCGGTCAGCACCCTGCGCCGCCAGCACTTCAGTTGATGAATTAGTGACAGCTTCGTCATCATCAAGCCCGATAACAGTTTCGACCAGCTCAGCTAAAATAGCAGCCTCATAGCCTGCGCCTGAGCCAATAATCAGCGAAATATCACGCTTTGTCGGCTCGGCGGCCTTTAGAAGCTTTGAAAAATCACGCGGGGTCCACAAGGCGCGGCCTTCCGATGTCTCGATGACCATTTCTGAATAGGCAACCTCTTTGCGCGATGCAGGCACGAAGGCTTCACGCGCAACATGCATAAACGCCGATACGATATCTGGGTCGGTTACATCATTGGGTCGAATTTGACTGTCTACCATGATGCGACGTGCCGCTGCGAAATCCATGAAAGCCTCTTGGTCTCTTTGAATGAACAATACTAGCCGCTTTATCACAATCCAGACGCGGTTCAATGCGCAATGCGCGTTTTCGGGCTTTGCAAATTCATTGCAGCCTGCTATTTGCGCTCTTCCAGTGAGGTGCCATGGCGGAGTGGTGACGCAGCGGATTGCAAATCCGTGTACCCCGGTTCGATTCCGGGTGGCACCTCCAGCTTCCCCTTAAGACTTCAAAACCACCGATGCGCCGAAGCTCAAGGGCGGCAATTAATCTGTGTGACCAGAGGGTGAATCTTAATGGATCGGCGGGAATATCGCGCTTCTATCCGCCCAAATGAAAAATAATCGAATATTTTCATCACCCTCCGACCCAATCGCGAGATTCATCTTTTTTCTTTAAAAAACAGATTGGTTAAGCCGTCCGCGCTATATGATTCATCTCTTTCTTTATGCTTTCTGAAGATAAGCGCCCAATTCGTTTACGACCTGTTAACCATTATCCGTCATGTTAACCATGTCTTCTCATTGGAGACACCCACCATCACCCAACGCCTTGGCGGGAGTTCGCTCCCGCCCTTTTTTTGTCTGGAACTCAATTTTTTGAGGCCGAAGCTAAGACTAGTATTTGACAGAAAAAAAAGGACTGCTATTAAGCGCGTTCCAAAGCTGTTCCGTGATAGCTCAGTTGGTAGAGCAGGCGACTGTTAATCGCCCGGTCGTAGGTTCGAGTCCTACTCACGGAGCCACTTTTCCCAATCGATTTTCGAAGCCTGCACCCAGAATC
>CAZXTI010000347.1:0-1874 GCA_964643565.1 uncultured Hyphomonas sp.
AGGCTGTAAAGCCGCCGGAGACAAGCAGGCATTTTGCGCCATTGGCTTTCATGGTGGCGACAAGTGTTTTTGCGCCGGGGTTGAGGTGGATACGTTCGCGGTAACAGGCTTCGATTTTTTCGAGGCCGAGCCCGCGCAGCATCTCGACGCGGGTGGTCAAGGCCTCTTCAAAGTTCAGCTCGCCTGCCATCGCCCGTTCGGTGATTGCGGAAATTTCTGCTTTCAGCCCGGCAAAGTCAGCCAGCTCATCAAGACATTCTTCGGCGATGATCGTGCTGTCCATATCACTAATCAGAAGACGTTTCTTCCGGTTTGCTGCGGGCAGAATGGCGTAATCGATGGCCGCTGCGCTGAGCTGTTCACAGGCTATGCGGGCCGCGGCGAGGCGTGGGTCGTTTGGGGGTATGTTTATAAGCGCTTCCAGTGCTGAGTATTCTGGCGCTCTGGCCGGTGATCTGGCGAGCCAGCGTAGCGTGTCGGCGGTGAGGTCAGCCGCTTGTAGCACCTCGCGCGCGAGGGTTGCTTCCAAATCCATTTGCGTGCGCGACACCAACGTCACGGCGATCGCGGAATTATTGGAATGATCGGACAAAATCGCGCTCCTTGGGCCGGTTCGGTATTGCAGTTTGCTTCCAAGCCTTTACGCTCAAATGCATGAGGACTGCAATCTTAATTCATGGCCCGACAGCGAGCGGTAAGACAGCTTTGGCGATCGCGCTTGCAAAAAGCCTGCATGGGGAGATTGTGAATGCAGACAGTATGCAAGTTTATGGCGATCTGGAACGGCTCACCGCGCGGCCGAGCGCCGAGGAGCTTGCCGCCGCGCCGCATCATCTGTTTGGGCATGTCGATGCGGCGAGCCATTATTCGACGGGGCATTGGCTAAAAGACATTGCGCCGGTGATCAGCGACATTCAAAAACGCGAAAAAACACCGATTATTGTCGGCGGAACCGGTTTATATCTGCTCGCTTTAACGCAAGGGCTCGCCGAAATACCGCCTATTCCGGAAGATATTCGCGCAGAAACACGCGCAATTGCCAAAACAGAAGGCGGCGCAGGCCTGAAGGCGCGGCTTGCAAAAGTGGACCCGGAAAGTGCTGACCGCCTGAATGTGGGCGATCGGCAAAGATTGGGACGGGCTTTGGAAGTGTGGCTTGCGACGGGAAAGCCGTTTTCGAGCTTTCAAGGCCAGCGTTCGCAACCGATTTTGGGTGAGGGCGAATGGTTTGGTGTTGCGCTAACCCCGCCGCGTGCCAAGCTCTATGCCCGTATCGACAGGCGGTTTCAGGCCATGCTTGTTGAGGGCGCGATGGAAGAAGCCAAGGCGCTGGTTGCGCGCGATCTGGACCCTGGTTTGCCCATTATGAAGGCGCACGGGATGCCGTGGCTGGCGGCCTATATTCGCGGCGAAATCGCGTCCGAAACGGCAGCCCAGCATGCCAGCCGTGATACGCGCCGCTATGCCAAGCGGCAATTTACATGGATCGGGCGGCAATTCCCGTTCTGGCCGCGCATCCCCTCAGAAGAGCAATTTGTCCGCAGACGGGTCGTTTTAGCCCTGCATAACGAGTTTGAAGCCGGATAAGCGGTTGAAACTGGTATGATCTGTGGGGAGATGATAGCCTTGGCTGCAAAGATAAATGCACCAAAGCACCAGCGATTGAGGGGTCGGTCATGAGCATAGAAGAGATCATCGGGTTTTTTAACGCGCACCGCGAGACGGTGGTGGCGGTGGTATCGGCGATTATCGCACTTTTCGGCGCGCTCCTGTCCGGACGTGAAACGCGAAAACAACGTAAATTGATGACGGAAACTTTGCGCCAACGCCTTGATGGCGCCAGCATCAATTGGGGCGATGAAGCAATCGAGGCC
>CAZXTI010000348.1:0-1873 GCA_964643565.1 uncultured Hyphomonas sp.
AAGTCCGCCACAGGTTTTTCAAAGTCGAGAAATGTTGTCATAATGATCCAAACGCACGGCAAATGTGCACAAAAGCCAAATCTTATTGCTCCTGTACTGTTTAAATAAACCGCTATTCGATTGCAATCACTTACTCAACAACAGCGACTTCAAGTGCCTCGGTGTTTTGCACTGGCCAAACCCGGCGCGTCAGGAAAGTCCGCAAATCGGCAGCGCTTCTGGCCGCAATTTCTTCCTGTGGCAGGTGACCGACCTGATCATACATAATCAGGTCTGAACCCGCGATCGCATCATGGAATTTAGGCGCGCCGCTCGGATGCACAAGATTATCCTCCGCGCCTTGCATAATCAGCGTCGGAACCGCGATCAGCTTAAGTGTTTGCGCACTGGCAGGCATACGTTCCGCGCCGCTCATCAAAGCAAGGATCCCGTCCCGGTGGCCCGGTGCGCGTGACAAATAAGAATAGCGCGACACCATATCCTTGGTGACGAGGCTTTGATCATAAAAACTATCTTTCAGGCCAGAACGGATCAGCGCCTTTAAATCGAAATCTTTGATAATGTTGCGCGCAAATTTATTCGCAAGCAGGCTGAAGATAACCGGCCTATCGCCTGTAATCTGCTGCTCTTGCCAGCCAGACGATGCAATTAAGACTAGACCATCCAACTGGTCTTGCCGCGAAAGCGCGAACTGCCATGCCGTTGCGCCGCCCATAGAATTGCCGACAAGCGTATAGTCTTTTGCGCCAAGGCGATCAGCAAGCTCCCCGACAACTTCTGCAAAATAGGCGATATTCATCTTTTCCGGCGCAGGGCTTCGGGTCAGACCATGCCCCGGCAAATCAAGTGAGATCACCCGGTAATCATCGCCCAGCTCATCGACCCATGGTGCCCATGTATGCAAGCTCGCGGAAAAGCCATGCACCAGAACAATCGGTGGACCAGCTGCATTGCCCTCGTCGCGATAATGAACTTTCAGCCCATCGGACAAGGTCAGGAAGTCTGAATTTTCCGACGTGTAATAGTTTTCCAATGTGTCATAAGCAATATCGCCGCGGCGCATGGACAACCAAGCCACGCTTATCAAAATGACAAGAATAGAAATAAAAACGAGCAGCTTTCGCAGCATTATCGTTACCGACCCCCGACAATCTACATGTACAAAAATTCATCTAACGCGATTTAGGGATCACCTGTCAAGAATGGCACTGCGGGCAAGACGGGTCGTTCCGCATCCGTACCAATCTAGAATCTCCATTTAGGGCATCTAAGAGCCAGATTCGGCCAATCAAGGGCGAACCCGCACCTGTAATTAGTTTCACCGCTTCTAGCGCCATACGTGTGCCGACAAGGCCGGTGACCGGCCCAGCAACGCCAACCTCCTCGCATGTTTCCGCCTCAGGCGGCGCTTCAGGCACCCAGCACCGATAACACGGCGCACCGGCCTCAATGCCCGATGCAAAAACCGACATCTGACCCGTCCAGCGCGCAGCAGCGCCGTGGACCATCGCCCGGCCAGATGCGTGCGCAAGCGCGTTCAGCGCAAACCGGGCCTCATAATTATCTGTCGCGTCGATCAGAATATCGCCTGCCAATGCGTCGCCCGCTTCAAATCGCTTGGTGATGACAGACACATTTATTGTCGTATTCATCGCCTCCAGACGCCCCGCCAATATAACCGCCTTGGCACGGCCAATCTCTGCTTCGGAAAATTGGACCTGACGCTGCAAATTGGACAGGTCAACCACATCATTGTCGACCAGCTCGATACGGCCAACACCTGCCGCCGCCAGATACATCGCACATGGCCCGCCCAGCGCCCCCGCCCCGACAATCGAGACAGACGCCCCAGCCAGTTTACGCACACCCGGCC
>CAZXTI010000349.1:0-1871 GCA_964643565.1 uncultured Hyphomonas sp.
CTGCCGGACCAGCTTGTCTTTCAGGGGCCAGGTGGCGGGATGACCATTCACGACAAACTTGGTCTTATAAAAGCGACGCTGGACTGTCTCTCAGAGGGGCGGCCAGTGGACGAGGCTTATGCTGTTTTGGAAAACGACGCGGATCGCTGCGCCGCGAAAGAGCATATTCTGAAAACGCTCGCCGCGCGCGGAATTATTCGCCCGCTAACGACCTGTTCGTATGCTGATAAGGACAAGTTGCAAGCTTGGCTGAGGTTTGCAGGTTTGAATAAGCAAGCCGATCCGGTCATAAGTATTGTCGGGCAGGGTGCCATCGCTGATACCGTCGCGGCTGAATTGGCAGCCCTTGGCTTGCAGTATCATGTCATTGAAGGTGACGCGCCAGATTGCGATCTTGGTATCCTTTGCCAAGATGTACCGAATGAGGGTGTTTTAAGATCAGTAAACAGACAGTTTGTTGAGCTGGGTATTCCTTTGTTACCCGTCTCCGTACGAAGGCATGTCATCTCAACAGGCCCGCTGATTATTGCCGGGGCGACGGCGTGTGCAGAATGTGTGTACCACCGCACCAAAATGAATGCAGCGCCAGATGCGGCCCCGCCTGTGTCTGCGGGTTTGGCGAATAGTGCATTCACATTGCGACTAGCTGCCATGTTTGCTGTCGAGGAAGCGCTACGGTTCGTATATGGCGCAGCCTATGATCTGCACATGGCGACCCTGACGCGCTATAGTGTGCTGACAGGTCAACGAAAATCGTCTGTTATTTTAAAAGTGCCTCGTTGTCCGGTGTGTGCATCGCGCAAACTTCGCACACAGCCGCTTGCTGATACATTTGACCGGGCCGTATTGAATGTCACGGAATTTGCACAATGAGGGGAGAGGCTTACCAGCCCCAGCCGGGCTTGCAGGCAACGCTGCGCCGTATGGTTGATCCAGATTATGGGCTTGCAAACCGCTTTGTAGAGCTTGGCGCACATGCAGATGCGCCAGACCTTTTTGTGACATGTGTTGAGGGCTGGCCAGCGTCCTATATGGTGGACCATGCCCAGCCTGCTTGGGCCAATTGTTCCAACGCATCCGGCGCAGCTTACCAAAGGCGGGACGCATGCTGGGCAACGCTTGGAGAATTGGCGGAGCGTTATTGCGCATCGGTTTATGAGCGTGACGCCATGCTTGTCGCCAATGCGAAAATGCTTCCCGGTCCTGCGTTACCGGTTGAAAAGATGATCTTTTTCTCCGAAGCGCAATATGCCCGCCCGGCGTTTCCATTCCATCGATACGCAATCGATGAGACTTATCTTTGGCAGAAGGGCCAGAACCTGACATCTGGAGGGGAGGTCTTTGCGCCGATCCAATTGCTCTACCTTAGCAATGAATGGGCGCACCAAATGTTGATGCAAACCGTGTCGACTGGCTTGGCGTGTCATAGCGACCCTGAAGCGGCGCGGTTGTCTGCCATTTTGGAGCTTGTTGAGCGCGATGGGTTTGCCGCGATGTGGGCACTTGGCCGCGGGCTGCCGCGATTGCATTTATCCGCTACGGATCGTTTGCATCTATCTCTGCAAACGCAAAAGGCGCTGGAAAATACGGTCTTGCGTGTCTCGCTCTATGCGATCCCGAACGAATTTGGCGTGGCAAATATTGTCGCTGCCGTGGAACACGATACGCTACGGTTCGGCGCGTTTGGGGCAGCTGCTGCCTTGTCGCCATATCGCGCAATCGAAAAAGCGGTATTGGAAGCGCAACATACATGGATAGGCTTGGCGCAATCTATGCCTATGACTGGCCATCAAGATCGGCCTGCACCGAAGGCTGGCGACATCAAAACACCCCATGACCATGCCTATCATTATATGCATGAAGAAAACTGG
>CAZXTI010000350.1:0-1868 GCA_964643565.1 uncultured Hyphomonas sp.
TGCCTCTTGTGAGCAAACAGTTGGTGATATGCGCCCGAACCGGGATGGGTCTGCGCCGAATATCAAAACCTCCGGCGATTATGTTGAGAAGGCGCGCGCGGGCGTGATGGAATTCTTGCTTATAAACCACCCGCTTGATTGCCCGATTTGCGATCAGGGTGGTGAGTGTGATTTGCAGGATCAGGCTGTGGCTTATGGCCGATCTGGGTCGCGCTTTGAGCTGAACAAGCGCGCGGTTGAAGACAAGAATATGGGCCCGCTGGTCAAGACGATTATGACACGCTGCATTCAGTGTACGCGGTGTGTGCGTTTTGCGGCTGAGGTGGCGGGCGTTGAAGAGATTGGCATGATCTCGCGCGGGGAAGACGCAGAGATTACGACCTATCTGGAAAAGTCGCTGACCTCGAACCTGTCGGGCAATGTGATCGACTTGTGTCCGGTTGGCGCGCTGACCTCGAAGCCTTACGCGTTTAATGCGCGGCCGTGGGAGCTGCGCAAGACAAGCTCTATCGACATTATGGATGCGATGGGCGCGGCGATCCGCGTTGATGCGCGCGGCGATAGCGTGCTGCGTATCATGCCGGAGCTGAATGAGGATGTGAACGAGGAATGGCTCTCTGACAAATCCCGTTTCATCTGGGATGGGCTGGGTCGACAGCGCCTCGATACGCCTTATGTGCGCGAGGCAGGCCGGTTGCGTAAGGCCGATTGGGGCGAAGCTTTTGACGCTGTCAAAACGGCTCTTGGCGCGGCGAGCGGTGTTATTGCGGGCGATCTGGTCGAAGTTGAGCAAGCGAAAGCTGCGCTCGACCTGTTCCGGTCGCTTGATGTGCAGGATACAGATTGCCGCCCGGCAGGCGCGCGTTATGGAACAGATGGTGTGCGGGAACGTTATATTTTGAACCCGACGCTAGCCGGTGTTGAAGAGGCTGACGCATTGCTGCTGATTGGCTGTAATCCACGCGAGGAGGCAGCCGTTTGGAATGCACGTATTCGTAAGGCGTGGCTCTGGAATGATTTGCAGGTTGGTGTCGTCGGCGAGGCGGTTGACCTGACATATGACTATGCGCATTTGGGCGATGATCTTGCTGCCTTGAATGGTATGTTCAATCGCGGCGATGCCTTTGTGGAGGCGTTGCGTAACGCCGAGCGCCCAATGATCGTCGTTGGTGAGGCTGCGCTGAGCGGTGATGATAGCGGGGCGCTACTGGATGCGGCGCATGCGCTGGCTGGTGAGTTTGGCGCATTTGCTGAAGGCTGGGCAGGGTTTGGTGTATTGCAGTCTGCGGCGGGCCGGGTTGGCGCGCTGGATGTTGGCTTTGTGCCGGGCGACGGCGGACGCGATACGGCGGGCATATTAGCGGCGGCTGCGAGCGGTGAGCTGAAAACGCTGGTTCTGCTTGGCGCGGATGAGGTGATTTCAGGCTTTGCAAAACCGGCTGGACTAACGGTGATCTATGTCGGGCATCACGGCGATGCTGGTGCGTCGATTGCTGACATTGTTTTGCCCTGTGCTGCTTACACTGAAATGGCGGCGACTTATGTTAATACGGAGGGGCGCGTTCAGGAGACACGCCGCGCTGTTTCGCCGAAGGGCGAGGCGCGCGAAGGCTGGGCGATTTTGCGGGCTTTGTCGGACGTGATGGGCAAGCCGCTGGGCTATGATACGCGCGCGGCGTTGTTGGAGAATTTGAGAGAATCGGTGCCGAGTTTTGCCGGGCTTGGCTTTGCGCCGGGCCATGATGGGCGGGAGGCTTTGGTGGGCTCATTGCCGGCGATGCCAACGCTCTCATCGACAGTTTTGCGAGGCGGTGCGGGCGATTTTTATCTCACCAACCCGATTGCGCGCGCATCGAAAACCATGGCCG
>CAZXTI010000351.1:0-1862 GCA_964643565.1 uncultured Hyphomonas sp.
GTAGGAATAGGATTGATCCCATGTTGCAGCTGAAAACGATCACCAAACTCCTATTACTTGTTGGCACTTTCGCATTTGCCCAATCTGTTCTTGCCTCTACTGCAATGGCGGATGAGAAATACGCTTCAATCGTAATCGATGCAGATACCCAAGAAGTCCTTCACGCAAGATTTGCCGATGACCGACGCTATCCTGCCTCCCTGACAAAAGTTATGACGCTCTATATGCTGTTCGACGCCATTAAGGCTGGCGACATCAGCTTGAATGAGCGCCTCACAGTTTCACGCGCCGCCGATCGCCAGCCCCCCTCTGCGCTTGGTATCCGTGCGGGCAAAACCATTCTCGTCGAAGACGCTATCTACGCGCTTGTAACCAAATCAGCCAATGATGTTGCGGTTGTTATCGCCGAGCGCATCGCTGGCAGCGAAGAACGCTTTGCAACCTTGATGACCGTAAAAGCCCGCAGCCTTGGGCTCACCGACACAAGCTTCTTCAACGCCTCCGGCCTGCCAGACGACCGCCAGATCACCACAGCCAGAGACATGGCCAAGCTTGCCCAAGTCATGCTTGAAAATCATGGCGACTATTACCACTATTTCTCGCGCCAACAGTTTCGCTGGGGCAAACACAGATACAAGAACCACAATAAATTGCTCGGCGTTGTTGAAGGCGTCGATGGCATCAAAACCGGCTATACCCGCGCATCAGGCTACAACCTCATGGCCTCAGCCAAGCGCGGTGACAAACGCATCATTGCAATTATGCTCGGCGGCAATTCTTCCAAAGCCCGCAACGCCCATGTCACGGACCTGATCGAAGCTGCTTACAAATCAATCAAGAAAACATCCCCGGATCTGCTCTTGGGAGATGCAACAGGCAAAACCAATGCAAGCCCGCAAATCGCCTTTTCTGCCTTACGCAAGCCAACGCGCGCGTTGGCTTGCGTAAGGCAGAAAAGGCGATTTGCGGGCTTGCATTGGTTTTGCCTGTTGCATCTCCCAAGAGCAGATCCGGGGATGTTTTCTTGATTGATTTGTAAGCAGCTTCGATCAGGTCCGTGACATGGGCGTTGCGGGCTTTGGAAGAATTGCCGCCGAGCATAATTGCAATGATGCGTTTGTCACCGCGCTTGGCTGAGGCCATGAGGTTGTAGCCTGATGCGCGGGTATAGCCGGTTTTGATGCCATCGACGCCTTCAACAACGCCGAGCAATTTATTGTGGTTCTTGTATCTGTGTTTGCCCCAGCGAAACTGTTGGCGCGAGAAATAGTGGTAATAGTCGCCATGATTTTCAAGCATGACTTGGGCAAGCTTGGCCATGTCTCTGGCTGTGGTGATCTGGCGGTCGTCTGGCAGGCCGGAGGCGTTGAAGAAGCTTGTGTCGGTGAGCCCAAGGCTGCGGGCTTTTACGGTCATCAAGGTTGCAAAGCGTTCTTCGCTGCCAGCGATGCGCTCGGCGATAACAACCGCAACATCATTGGCTGATTTGGTTACAAGCGCGTAGATAGCGTCTTCGACGAGAATGGTTTTGCCCGCACGGATACCAAGCGCAGAGGGGGGCTGGCGATCGGCGGCGCGTGAAACTGTGAGGCGCTCATTCAAGCTGATGTCGCCAGCCTTAATGGCGTCGAACAGCATATAGAGCGTCATAACTTTTGTCAGGGAGGCAGGATAGCGTCGGTCATCGGCAAATCTTGCGTGAAGGACTTCTTGGGTATCTGCATCGATTACGATTGAAGCGTATTTCTCATCCGCCATTGCAGTAGAGGCAAGAACAGATTGGGCAAATGCGAAAGTGCCAACAAGTAATAGGAGTTTGGTGATCGTTTTCAGCTGCAACATGGGATCAATCCTATTCCTAC
>CAZXTI010000352.1:0-1841 GCA_964643565.1 uncultured Hyphomonas sp.
GGTTGAGTCCGAGGCGCAGCCCGGCATAGATGATGCTGAATACATCGCAGCGCGCGACAAAATCGTAACAGCCAGCGGAACAGACGGGATCGACAAATTCCTGAGCGAAAATAATGTCGATGTATTGGTTGCGCCAAGTTTTGGCCCGTCATGGCTCGTCGATGCGGTGTATGGCGACAATACGCTCGGCGGTGCGGGGGCCGGTTATCTTGCCGCCATCGCGGGCTATCCGCATCTCTCCGTGCCTATGGGAACTGTGCGCGAGCTACCCGTTGGCTTATCCTTTATCGGAACGGCGGGCGATGACGCCAATATGCTCGCATATGGATACGCCTATGAACAGGCGACCCAATTGATAGCGACGCCGAAGTTTTACAAAAGCACTGGCGACGTTCCAGAAATTGCAAAAGCGAATAAGCCGTATAAGGAAAATTAGATAGTGGCTGGGAATGATAGATAGGCAATTGAACTTAAATCGGGACTTGGATCCATGGAACCTCTAACCATCGCCTTGAGCGTCGCAATTGGTGCCTATATGGTCGCCGCAGGCATCGGCATTGCTCGCAACCCGGCATCAGCGCGCGATGTTATTGCAGAGCTCGAAGAGAGTAAGGCGCTGACCATCATCACCGGCGCGTTTACGTTCGCGCTCGGCGTTGCACTTATTCTGGCGCACAATAGATGGGATAATGTTGTGGAAGGGTTCATCTCGTTTTTCGGGTGGGCGGCAGCCATTAAGGGCCTGATCTTGCTTGCCTTCCCTAATATCATCTATCGCTTTGCAGATGTGCTCGCACCCAGCAATGGCGCGGCAAGATTATTTGGGGTTATCACTATTGCGGTTGGCGGCGCATTACTATTTATCGGTATACCCATCTTGGTACTGGCCAATTCACCTGTTTGATACAAGAGAGACTTTATGACTTCACTTACCCTTTATGGTTTGAAAAACTGCGACACGTGCAAGAAGGCACTCAAGACTCTCGCTGAAAATGGGAAAAAAGCAATTTTTGTGGACATCCGCGCGGAGGCCGATTTGGCCAATAAGGTGCCGACATGGCTAAGCGCTGTGAGCAGCGAGGTTCTGATCAATCGACGCTCAACGACATGGCGCAATTTGAACGAGGCAGAACGAGCCCGCGCACCTGAAGCGCTGTTGATCGAACATCCAACCTTGATCAAGCGCCCCGTTATTGAAGCCGGGAAAACTGTGCATATTGGCTGGGCAAAAGAGGTTCAGGCCACTTTCGCCTAAGCGCTGGCTAATCGAGATAGATCTCGCCGTCCAGATCATCGAGCTTGCCCTGCAAATGCACACGCACATCCTGGACTGCCTGATTGTAAACGGCTGGGCCAACGGCCTTTAGAACGATGTCCAGCAGCGTCTCGGCGCGAAAATCTGACAAATCCTCGTCCAGCTCGACCCGGTAATGGGCCTGTAAGGCGCGCATCAGTCCGGCCCGTCGTTCATCATCAATTTCTATCTTCACGTCCGTCTCCACGTCATCATTTGTGCACATTAATGCGAATTAAGACTGGCTTTACCAGAAAATAAGGTATTCTCGCTATCGTAAATTAACCCTGTTTCGGGCGGAGACGGTCATGAAATCACATTCCCTATTATTGGGCGCAAGCTTGCTTTGCGTTTTTAGCTTATCATCATGCGCAACGGCGGCCAGAACCGCTATCAGCACAGCTGGTGTGGCCACAAAAGTTGCCGTCGGTACGGCGGGCGCGGCTGGCAATGTTGCAATCCGAACCGCAGGCCTCGGGCAGCAAGCCGTTGCTGCAGCGGCAACAGGCGCGGCCAATGGCGCTGCACGTGAAGGCGGTAAATTAGC
>CAZXTI010000353.1:0-1824 GCA_964643565.1 uncultured Hyphomonas sp.
GCTCTTTCGGCGCGTCTGATCGGGCAGGGCAAGCTGGAAGATGCGCGCCATCTGGCAACGAGTGCGATATCCTTTGGCATTGGTTTGAGCATTGTTATCGCGACGGTCTTTTGGCTCTGTGCGCCTTATTTGCTCAGTTTGCTTGGCGCGGCGGGCGACACACATGGATATGCGGTGCGTTATTTCCGTATCGTTGTCACGGCAATGCCGGTTGCAACCGTGGGGCTGATGACATCGGGGCTGCTAAGAGCGCATGGTGATGCACGCCGCGCAATGATGGTGACGCTTGTGGCCGGGGCGGTGAATGCGGTGCTTGATCCCATCTTTATATTTTACTTCGGATGGGGGCTGGAGGGCGCTGCCATTGCATCTGTCTGCGCGCGATTTGCGACGCTGGCGACCGCGCTTTATCCGGTGATCAAACACTATGGCGGCTTTGCGCGGTTCAGCCTGCCACGGTTTAAATCAGATATATCGCCGATATTGGGGCTGACCATCCCGGCGATCCTCACCAATGTCGCGACACCTTTTGGCAATAGTATTGTGACGCGCGCCTTGGCGCCATTTGGCGATGAAGCTGTGGCGGGGATGGCTGTGGTGGCACGCCTGACGCTGCTTGCCTTCTGCGTGATTTTTGCATTGTCCGGGGCAGTGGGGCCGATTATCGGGCAGAATTTTGGGGCCGCTCAATATGACCGCGTAAAGGAGACGCTGAAGCGCGCACTTGTCTTTGCTGCTGGGTTTGTTGTGCTTGCCTGGGCTATTCTGCTCTTAATACAAGGTTTTGTGTCCGCGCAGTTTAATCTCACAGCAGATGGCCGCGACATTGTATTTTGGTTCTCTCTGGTCATCGCGCCAATGTTCATATTCAACGGGTCGTTATTTATTGCCAATGCAGCGTTTAACAATCTCAAACGGCCGATCTGGTCATCGATGCTGAATTGGGGGAAGAACACGATTGGCGTTGCGCCTTTCGTAGTGGTTGGCGCGCATCTTGGAAACGCACCCGGCGTTCTGATCGGGCAGGCGATTGGCGGGATCTTCTTTGGTATCATAGGCATCTGGCTCGCCTTCCGGCTTGTGAGCTCCTATGAGGATGGGTGTGTTGATCCGAATGTACCTTGGCGACCGAAGCTGATGCGGCCGAGTATTGAAACGAGCAGTATCAAGCGATAAAAAACGCGCCGCTGAGATATGCTCGCGGCGCGCTTGGATTTTTATTTTTGGCCTCAGCCTATTCTTCGATAATGATGGTTTCTTCAGCTTGCATCATTATGACGGGTTCACCGTCGGCATTTGTCTCGACAGCTGAAAGAGATTTTGAAGCTGTTGCCCCGGCACCCTCTTTACCAACTTGGACAACCGCAGCGGATTTGCGTGTGAGCTTTCCAAAAGCTGTTTGAACCTCAACATGGAAGTTCACATAGTGGCGGCCAGCTTCTGGGGCGGCAAAGTGTACTGCCCATTCATGGGCTTCGCCGGAAGCCATGTTGAAGCTTGTCGCATTGCCTGTGGTGATAAGCGACAGACCGTCAGACGTGCTTGCTTTCACCCTCATGGTTCCCTTTTGGTAGCCTTCGGTGAATGTGACGTTGAGCGTTCCAGTATTGCCGGGCGATACAGGCGCGCTTAGCTCTGATGTAATGCGAATATCAGGGCCAGCCTTAACGGTGCGAACCTCGTGGCCCGTATGCTTGTGTTTGGCATGGGCTTGGGTTTGATCTGTCGCTTGCGGCGCGGGCGCATCACTTGCTGCTTGGGCCGAACAGGCGCCGACAAAGCCAAGAGAAAGTAACAAAGGGGCTAAATGTTTCATGTCTCTGT
>CAZXTI010000354.1:0-1815 GCA_964643565.1 uncultured Hyphomonas sp.
GTGTTGGATAAGTTTTAGCCTTCCTTCCCGACTATCCCAAGGCACGTTGGGGAGGCGGAAGGGTTGCGTTGCAGGAAGTTTTCTAAGCGCTGCTTACCTAAACGCCGCTTCGCTTCTTCCAAGCTAGCTGCGATTGCGTTTTGTGATGTGGGCCATTTTTCGGCCCGGTTTGGCGTCGCGCTTTCCATATGAGACGATGCGTACATTGCCATTATAGGCCGCTGGAATGTTTGAGACTTGATCGCCCAGTAGGTTTGCCATCTCAATGTCGAACATGCGTTCCACCGGGCCGAGCGGCCAGCCGGCTACGGCGCGGATATGTTGCTCAAACTGGCCCGTCATACAGGCTTCTGGCGTCCAGTGCCCCGAATTGTGCACGCGCGGCGCAAACTCATTGGCAAGAACCGCGCCGTCCGGCATGACGAAAAGCTCCAGTCCCAACACGCCAATATAGCCGAGCGCATCGGCCAGTTTTGTGCCTGCTTCAATCGCGGCGCGGCGGGTGTCATCTGAAATATTCGCAGGTGCGATCGCGCGCGCGAGAATGCCGTTCTCATGGATATTTTCGGAGATATCGAAAGTTAGCGCCTCGGTTTCATTACGCGCAACAATGACCGACACTTCGCGCTCAAACGGCGCAAACGCTTCCAAGATGCAAGGTGCCTCTGCGGCCAGCACCTCAGCTTTTTCCAGGCCGTCTATATCATCGCCGCCCTGAATAACCGCCTGCCCTTTGCCGTCATATCCCTCACGGCGCGTCTTTAAGATGCCGGCCCCGCCGAACGTATCGAGCGCCTGTTGCAGCGACATCTCCGGGCCAAGCGTTTCGAACGCCACGGTTGGAATGCCAAGCTTTTGAAGAAAACGCTTCTCCTGCGCGCGGTCTTGCGAGACATCAAGCGCCTTGGCACCGGGGCGCACAGGCGTACCGACCGCCTCGATTATGGCGACGCTGGTGGCTGGAATATTTTCAAACTCATAGGTGACGGCATCGCACACCCTGGAAAACGCCCTGAGCGCTGCTTCATCTGTATACGCCGCAACCGTTTCGTCCGCTGATACGCGCGCGGCGGGGCTGTTTTTCTCAGGGCAATATATATGCACATCAAAGCCTAGCCGGGCTGCCTCCAGCGACATTAAGCGGCCAAGCTGTCCGCCGCCGATAATACCGATTGTGCTACCCGGTTTCAGCGGTGTCATTTAGCTGTCCCAGCCTTCAGGGCGCGCGCCAACGCTCTTGGTCTGCTTGACCCGGTAGTCGTCAAGCGCGGCGGCGATGGCTTCGTCTTCCAAGGCAATGATCGAGGCAGCCAGCAATGCGGCATTGACCGCGCCCGCCTCGCCGATGGCGAGAGTTCCGACCGGAACACCGCGCGGCATCTGCACGATGGACATCAAGCTGTCCATGCCTTTCATCGCGCGCGATTCAATTGGCACACCAAGCACTGGAAGCGGCGTCATGGCAGCGGTCATGCCGGGCAGATGCGCAGCCCCGCCCGCCCCGGCGATAATGACTTTCAGGCCAGCCGCGCGGGCCGCTTTGGCATAGCTTTGCAGCCGATCAGGTGTGCGGTGCGCAGAAATGATCTGAACATCATGAGCGACGCCAAGCTCGCTTAAACGCTGGGCGGCATGTTGCATTGTTGGCCAGTCAGATTGGCTGCCCATAATAATGCCGACGACCGACTCACTCTTGATAGCTGCATGCCCCATATCGACATATCCTTGTAGGCTGGAAACCGCGCAACATATGGATTGGCCGCGCTACGTCAAGCATTTGCGAGGATCACCCCATGGAATCTGCCAATTCGGTTA
>CAZXTI010000355.1:0-1809 GCA_964643565.1 uncultured Hyphomonas sp.
TACCGGACATATCTCAGCCACTTGCTGACGCTCGACCATCAAATGTGGCGCGCGCCAGCGCTGAAATTTCTCGTCGAATATCCAGATTCGACAGACCTCGCCGAAGACTTTTTCCGCCACTTAGAGCGGCTTGGGTTTTTGATGCAACTAGTCGTGCTCAACCGCGATCAACGCAATAAGCGATACCGCAAAGTGCTGGACTCTCTGGATCCGAGAAAGCCAATCAATTTCGGCAGCCGCCTTGGTCCCTACAATGTTACGAAGGACGAAGCGCGCCGGATGCATGAGCGCCTCCTCGGCCGCTTTGCAACCTTTGGTCAACGCCGTGCGCTGGCACTGCGCATCAATGCTGCCCTTCCAAATGGCCGCGTTGTTACCCCGGACGATGATGCCACAGTCGAGCATGTTCTGCCGCGCAACCCTGAGACGGAAAGCCACTGGATGACAATCTGGCCAAGCCACAAAACGCGCCGCGAACTTTGTGACACGGTCGGTAATTTCGTGCTTCTACCTCATAATGTGAATCAGGCAGCAGACCGCATGACCTATCACGAGAAACACAAAATCTACTTCAATGGCGGCGCGCACGAACAATATGAGCTGACCAATGACATTGAGCATGAGGATTTGTGGACACCAGACACGGTCCGCAAACGCACGCAGCGATTAGCCCAAATGCTCTGCAAGAGCTGGAACCTGCGCTTATAATTACGCCCGCGCCAATCGCCTTCACCTTGCGCCACCCCTAGCTTTGCCGCTCGCATCGGTTAAAGTCCCAGACTTGCAACAAGAACGTCTTGATAAAAGAAAAAAGGATGCCGCCTTATGAGCCTTTTCGATCTCTCTGGAAAAACTGCAATCATCACTGGATCCTCGCGCGGGATTGGGAAAGCCATCGCCGAAACCATGGCCGCCCAAGGCGCAAATGTCGTGATTTCTTCACGCAAACCCGGCCCATGCCAAGAGGTTGCCAAAGCTATAAATGACGCACAAACGCGCGACTGCGCCATCGCTGTGCCAGCAAACATATCCTCCAAAGACGACCTGAAGCGTCTTGTTAGCGACACCAATGAGAAATTCGGCCAAATTGACATTGTGGTCTGCAATGCCGCTTCAAACCCCTATTTCGGCCCAATGAGCGGAATTGAAGACGAACAGTTCACGAAAATTCTGCAAAACAACATCGTCTCCAATCACTGGCTTATCAATATGTGCGCGCCGCAAATGCGCGAGCGCAAAGACGGCTCAATCATTATCGTCTCCTCAATCGGGGGCTTGCGCGGCACACCTGTTATCGGCGCTTACAATATTTCCAAAGCGGCTGACTTCCAGCTTGCCCGTAACCTTGCCGTTGAGTTCGGCGAAGACAATGTCCGCGTCAATTGCATCGCGCCCGGCCTCATCCGAACCGATTTTGCAAAAGCGCTTTGGGAGAACCCGAAAATACTGGAGCAAGCCCTGCGCGGCACGCCTATGAAACGCATCGGTGAACCGATTGAGCTTGCCGGGGCCGCCTGCTTCCTCGCCTCCAAGGCTGGTTCCTATATGACCGGCCAGATGATGGTCGTCGATGGCGGCGCAACCGTCACATAGTTTCCCCTCTGATACCGGAGATCTTCCATGATCAAGCAATTCCTATTAGCTGCGCTCGTCGCCCTGATCGCCTTACCAGCTTGCGCTCAAGACACTGCGCCATCTGAAGCAGCACCCGAAACCAATGCCGAGCGCATTATCCCCGAAGGTTGGGAAAACACATATAACCGTTTTCATTATGCTCCGGCTGTGCGCGCTGGCGATACGATCTATCTT
>CAZXTI010000356.1:0-1778 GCA_964643565.1 uncultured Hyphomonas sp.
CTTATGGGCGACCTCTACACAGACTTTGGCGACGAGTAGACCGCCTTAAGGTATCTCCGGCTACCTTCTTCTGTTTTGTCATTGAAATTTACACGTGCTAGCCTTGCTCAGCTATGAGGAGGCTATGACATGTCTAAAACGGTCTCGGGGATCGCTGACCCAAAATTTGCAGCAGTAAAAGATGAATTTGAGCGCAATTTTGCCGAGCGCGGCGAAGTTGGTGCATCGGTGTGCTTGAGCGTGAACGGTGAAAAGCTTGTCGATATGTGGGGCGGTCTGGCCGACGATACTTCCGGTCAGGCTTGGACTGAGGACACTGTGTCCATCGTCTTTTCCTGCACGAAAGCGGCAACGGCGATTTGCGCGCACATTCTCATCGATCAAGGCAAGCTAGATCCGGTCGCGCTGGTCAAAGATTATTGGCCGGAGTTCGCGCAGAATGGAAAAGAGAACACTACGGTTCAGATGATGCTGAACCATGAAAGCGGTGTGCCTGCTTTTCGTGAGCCGATCAAAGACGGCGGGTTTCTTGAGTGGGACTATATGATCTCTCGCCTTGAGGCTGAGGAGCCTTTCTGGGAGCCGGGCACACGCAATGGCTATCATATGGTGAATTTTGGCTGGACGGTGGGCGAGCTTGTCCGGCGTGTATCTGGTCAATCTCTGGGGGCTTTCTTTGCTGAGCATGTTGCCGGGCCGACGGGCGCTGATTTTTGGATCGGAATACCGGACGGTTTTGACCGGCCGATTGCGCCGATTAAAATGGCGATGCCAGGGCCGCAGGATATGGAAGGCAAGTTTACGCAAAAATTGATGAGTGAGCCGACATCAATCGCGGCCTTGTCCTTGTTCAATGTTGGCGGATGGACCGCGAACCAGCCTGAAGCGCATAAGGCTGAAATTGGCGGCGCGGGCGGTATCTCGAATGCGCGCGGACAGGTGGCGATGTATACGCCGCTCGCTGTGAATGACGGCTCTATTGTTTCAAAAGAACGGGTTGCGGCGATGTCGCGCGTAACGACGGCAACTGAGATTGATGCCACGCTATTGGTGGCGACGCGCTTTGCATCTGGCTTTATGAAGTCGATGGATAATCGCGGAAAGCCGGGCAGCCATAATATGTCAGCGCTTATGGGCGAGCAGGCTTTTGGCCATGTTGGGGCAGGTGGATCGATTGGGTTTGCGGACCCGGAATGCGGGCTTGCGTTCAGCTATACGATGAACCAGATGGGCACTGGGCTGATGCTGAATGATCGATGCCAAAGCTTGATTGATGCAACTTATAAAGCGCTTGGCTACCGCACCAATGCGCCGGGCGCTTGGGTGCGGTAGTGAGTTTAGACTTAATTGGTCGCGAAGCAGTAGAATAGGCCGTCGCCGCCTGAGCCTTGCAGGTTTGATTGAGAGCAGCCGCGCGAGCCGTGGGCCGTGCTCCAATGCGTTGGACTAGCGCCGCCGCCGATACGGTCATGGTGACCGACTGTTGCAGAGCCGGAGCCATTGCTTGTCCAGTCATTGCAGGTGTCGCCAGACGAGGTGCCATCTTTGTTGCTGCCGGTCAGGATATCGTGACGGTTAGGGCTGTCGCCTCGGCCATTGATGATCTGCCCGGTCTCGCTGAGCGAGTTTGCTTTGGAGAGGCTGTTCGCATTCTCATCTAGTAGATTTGCGACGCTGGTTGCGACGGTGATGCCGCGTGCATTCACCCAAGGCCCGGTGCCAATTCTATCTTTTGCGTGCTGTTCTCTTTTTTAAGAGTGCCACTTTTGCCTCCAATT
>CAZXTI010000357.1:0-1757 GCA_964643565.1 uncultured Hyphomonas sp.
TAGCTATACTGTTATCGCTGGCGGCGCGGAAGACTGGGCCTATGCCGATACGGACATGCAAGGCATTATGGAAAATTCAGAGACCAGCGCGGCGATGATCGTTGCGGTTGTTCTGATCGGCCCTATTTTTGAAGAAATGGCTTATCGCGGCATCGCCATGGGAGCTTTGCTTGGGCGGGGCGTGCCAACAGCCGCAGCGATCATTATCCCCGCCATTCTGTTTGCTATATCGCACACGCAATATACGCCAGCGGCTCTATTCGCGGTCTTTATGTTTGGCATTTTTCTCGGGATATTGCGGTTGAAATCCCAGTCCATCGCGCCGCCTATACTGGCGCACATGTCGGTCAATTGGTTTTTGACGGTCGGGCTGGGTTAGCTATCCTTGCCATAGGGCGTGCCATCCTTGTGGACAAAGGCCGCTGAGCCAATCTTATAGCGGCCGGGGCGAGCTTCCAGATCGACATCGGGATAATAGCAGGCATCATCGGCTGAGCGCGTACCAACCGTTAGCAGCACGGCGTCTTTTGTGCCTTCATTGCGAAAATGATGGGCATTGGCAACACCGGCTTTAAAGCCAGCGCATTCGCCAGCGTAGAACGTTTCGCAGCCTTCATCTGTTTCCAAAACAACCTCGCCTTCAACAACCCATACAAACTCATCTTCATCAGAGTGCCAGTGGCGCTGGCCCGTCCACACGCCGGGCTTTAACCGGGTGAGATTTACGCCGAATTGGGTGAGCCCTGCGGCAAGGCCGAGCGGCTGATTAAGGCGTTCTTTGCAGGGTGTGTCATGCGGGGGTGGATAGCCCGTGCCTTTGAGCGTAGGCATGGCTTTCAGGTCTAGCTTGTGTGTCATGTGGCGCTCTCCTCAAGGCTTGGATATTCTACATGTTCCAGATACAGGCCGTCCGGCGGGGCGACCGGGCCGCAGGCTGTTCGGTCTTTTGCGGCGAGCGCTTGGCCAAGCCACGCAACAGGCTCTTGCCCGCGGCCAACCTCGACGAGCGAGCCAACCATTGAGCGAACTTGTTTGTGCAAGAAGGATTGCGCCGAGCAAGTAACGTGAATACGCGAACCAACACGTGAGACATTGAGTTTGTCCAGCGTTTTAACCGGGCTTTTCGCCTGACATTGCGTGTCGCGAAAGGTGGAGAAATCATGCTCGCCGATCAAGGCCTCTGCAGCCGCCTGCATATTGTCCGTGTCTAGCGGATAGGGGATGCGCCAGACGAAACCAGTATCAAGGGTGAGGTCGGCGCGGCGATTTAGGATTTCATAGCGATAGAAGCGTTTGGCGGCGCTGAAGCGTGCGTGGAATTCATCCGGCACGGCGCGCGCGGACAAGACCGCAATCGGCGCTGGGCGTAAATGCGCATTGAGGGCGTCGGCAACTTTGCGCGCTGGGAAATCGTCCGGCAGGTCAATATGGGCCGCCTGACCGCGCGCATGGACACCGGCATCGGTACGCCCCGCGCCGTAGACGAGAATTGGTGTGTCGACAGTTTTGCGGGCGGCTTCTTCAAGTGCGCCCTGCACGGTTGGCCCGTCATCTTGGCGTTGCCAGCCCCAGAACGGCCCGCCATTATATTCGATGCGAAGCAGATAACGGGTCATGATAATACAGTACCCGGAGGGATGGGTGTGCCTCGCAAGAAGTCACTTGCTTGCATTGGGCCTTTGCCGGGGCGTTGCAGGCGGGGCAAGCGGATAGCGCCGTCGCCGCAGGCAATGGTGAGCTCGTCGTCCAGCACGGTT
>CAZXTI010000358.1:0-1754 GCA_964643565.1 uncultured Hyphomonas sp.
CATGTGATTGATGCGACGGGCAAATATATTATGCCGGGCTTTATCAATGGGCATGGGCATTTGCATTCTGTGGCGAGCGGCAAAGCCGGACGCGGGCCTACGGTTCCAGCCCAATATATCGCCAAGCTTTGGCTTGCGCACGGGATTACCAGTGTGCGCGAAGTGGGAAGCGGGCTGCCAGCAGAATGGTTGCTTGATGTCGGTAAGCGCTCGACAAGTAATGAAATTCTTGCGCCGCGTATTTATTCTTATCCATTCTTCGGGGCGCTCGATTTGGGCCGCGCTGTCGATACGCCAGCCGATGCGCGTGAGTATGTGCGCAAAGTGGCAGGCCTTGGCGTGCACGGGATCAAGTTTCTAAGCGGCCAGCCGGACATATTGGAAGCGGCGATTGATGAAGCAAACAAGCGCGGCCTGAAGACGACCATGCACCATGCGCAAATTACCGTGGTGGATTCCAATGTGCTCGACACATCCGCGCTGGGGCTTGGCGGCATGCAGCACTGGTATGGGCTGCCTGAAGCTCTGTTTACGGATCGTGTGACGCAGGACTATAAACCAACCTATATCTATCAGGATGAGCAGGATCGCTTCTCGCAAGCTGGTGAACTTTGGGCGCAGGCGGCTGAGCCGGGCACTGAGCGCTGGGAATATGTGATGGAGACGCTGCTGGAGCGAAACTTCGACATTACGCCGACCTTCAGTATTTACATTGCCAACCGGGACTGGATGGCGGCGCGCCGGGCAGACTGGCATGACACATATACGCTGCCGGGTCTCTGGGACTGGTTCCGGCCAAGCAATGTTGCGCATGGCTCTTACTGGTTTGACTGGACACAGGATATTGAGCTGGCTTGGGCGGAGAATTTCCGGCTGTGGATGCGCTTTATCAATGAGTATAAGAATCGCGGCGGACTGGTCGGTGTGGGCGAGGATGCGGGCTATATTTATTCGACCTATGGGTTTGGTTATATCAAAGAGCTGGAGCTGCTGCGCGAGGCGGGGTTTCATCCGCTCGAAGTGATCCGCTCCGCCACGAGCGTGAACGCGAAGATTTTGGGCGTTGAAGATGAGCTTGGCAGTATTCGCGTTGGCAAGCTCGCTGACCTGATCATTGTGCCGGAAAATCCGCTGCACAACTTCAAGACGCTTTATGCCACCGGCCACCCTGTGCTGAACCGTGAGACGGGGAATGTGGAGCGGGTTGGCGGGGTTGAGACAGTGATTAAGGACGGGATTGTCTATGATGCCGTGGCTTTGCGAGAGGAGATCCGCGAAGAGGTCGCGGCAGCCAAATCTGCGCGCGGACTGCCAGATGGCCCAATTCCGATTGAAACGCCGCAATAAAAGCCATTGCTCACGCCAAATTTACGCGAACGTCAACGTAAAGTTTGAACTTGTGTCCTGTTGGGGGTAGCAGAAAGCTTGGAAGGCCTTTAAAAGCCTTCTATGAATTCGTTTTTCGCGCCCGATGAGGGGGCATAGATTCCGGAGCCAATGATGAAAGTTCTTGTCCCTGTTAAAAGGGTGATTGATTATAACGTCAAAGCGCGTGTCAAATCTGACCAGAGCGGCGTTGATCTTGCCAATGTTAAAATGTCGATGAACCCGTTCGACGAGATTTCTGTTGAAGAAGCCGTTCGGATGAAAGAAGCGGGCACAGCGACCGAAATCGTTGCCGTCTCCATCGGCCCCAAGCAATGCACCGAAACATTGCGTACCGCGCTCGCCATGGGCGCAGATCGCGGCGTTCT
>CAZXTI010000359.1:0-1725 GCA_964643565.1 uncultured Hyphomonas sp.
CTGTTGAGATTGAAGGCGCGGTGCGGCCATCAACCACGCTGAAATGGACACGGCCAACAGGGGCTGCGGCGGTAAACCTTGCAGGCTATAAAATCTATTGGCGGCTGACCACGGATGCGCAGTGGACCCGCTCACGCTATGTTGGAGATGTGTCTGAATACACATTGGAGAATGTCGTCATCGATAATTATTTCTTCGGTGTGGCAAGCGTTGCCAAGGACGGCGCAGAAAGCCCGGTCGTCTTCCCCGGTCCGGCAGGCAGTTTCGATAAATAATGGCAATGAGACCTAATGGAGCCACGATGACCAAAGCCACGATTCTTGCTGCCGCAAGCCTCGCTGCTATCTCCTCTCAGAGCGCTGAAGCTGAACGTATACGGCTGAGTAATGGGAAAATTATCAATGTTGAGACCGGTCAGATTTCGGCTGTCGACATTCTCATTGAAGATGACCGCATTCTGGCCGTCGGGCCGGATGCGGGCGAAGGCGCTGTGGATCGCACGATTGATATGGGCGGCGCTTATCTCCTGCCGGGCCTCTCTGATGCCCATGTCCATCTGACAAGCCGCGCCGATGTGCATGGCTATCGGAGGCTCACCGTGTCCTCGCAAGCGGCTGCGATCTCCGGCGTTGTCCATGCCGAAAAGACATTGAAAGCGGGCTTTACCAGCGTGCGTAATCTTGGCGGCCCGGCCTTTGCTGATGTGGCCTTGCGGGATGCGATCGATAGCGGCGAAATTCCGGGGCCGCGCATGATTGTTGCTGGGCACAGTATCGGTATTACAGGCGGCCATTGCGATAACAACCTCCTGCCTTATGCGTACAAAGTGGAATCTGGCGGCGTGGCAAATGGACCATGGGCTGTGCGCCAGAAGGTGCGTGAGAATGTGAAATATGGCGCAACCGTTATCAAGTTTTGCGGCACGGGCGGTGTGCTTTCCAAAGGCACTAAAATCGGCGCGCAACAATTTACCGAGGAAGAGATGGAGGCGATTGTCGATGAAGCGCATCTGCTCGGTCTGAAAGTTGCTGTTCATGCACATGGCACTGACGGTATCCGCGCGGCCTTGAATGCAGGTGTCGACAGTGTCGAGCATGCCAGCTTGATTGATGATGCGGGTATCCGCCAAGCCAAGCGGCAGGGTACATATCTTTCTATGGATATTTATGTTTCCGATTTTATCCTCTCTGAAGGCGAAGCTGCCGGTATTTTAGAAGAGTCGCTTGCCAAAGAACGCATTGTTGGAAAGGCCCAGCGCGAGCGCTTTCAAGCGGCGGTGGAAGCCGGTGCAAAGATCGCCTTTGGCTCTGATGCGGGTGTCTACACGCACGGGCTAAACGGGCGTCAATTTGCCTATATGGTCGAATGGGGCATGACCCCGCTACAGGCCATTCAAGCGTCCACCCTTGGCAATGCTGACCTCTTTGGAACCAGCGCAGACACGGGCACATTAGAGGTCGGAAAATACGCCGACATCATCGCGGTAGATGGAAATCCGCTTGAAGACATTAGCGAACTTGAAAGCGTCGACTTCGTAATGAAGGGCGGGGTGGTTTATGTCGGCGAGGGCGCTGGGTAAGGTTTTTGTTTTCTCCCGCTGAAGCGATGAGACGTGGTTTTTTGTTTGACCGCCCGTGTGCTGCGCACACGATGGGTCGCGCTCAGGGCTTTATGTTTTGTTCCCGGTCGGCTTCGCCGCCCATGGAACGCCGCTTCGCGGGCTCA
>CAZXTI010000360.1:0-1721 GCA_964643565.1 uncultured Hyphomonas sp.
GGGGCGCGATTATTGTCGGCTTCTTTGCGGCAGCCTTTGGCGGCACAAACACGCAAATCTCTGGCCCGACCGGCCCGATGGTTGTTGTCTTTGCCGGACTTCTCGCCTCTTTGACTGCATCGCTGTCGGTAGCCAATCCGGATGCGACGGCGGTTGAGCTTATCGTCATGTCCATTCCGCTGCTGTTTGCCTCGGTTATTCTTGGCGGCGTGTTGCAAATTGCGATGGGCGTGCTCAAAATGGGCAAATATATCAAGCTTGTCCCCTATACCGTGATCTCCGGATTTATGAGCGGGATCGGCGTTATTATTATCCTGTTGCAAACCTCGCGTCTGTTTGGCGGTAAGCCAGATAGCGGCGAAGTGTTTGATGCGATCGCCGCGATCGGGCCATCCATTGCAAACATGAACACGGTTGCATTGATGCTGGGTGCATTGACGCTTGCAATTGTTTTCTTCTGGCCAAAAGCACTTGGCAAATTTGTCCCCGGCACATTGGCCGCGCTGATTATCGGTACGATCGTTGGGCTTTTCGTAACTGGCGCGCCGGAACTTGGCACCATCCAAGCTGGAATCCCGGAATTTCTGATGCCGGCATTTTCCATGGACACAATCTTTCTCGTTCTGATGGCGGGTATTACGCTGGCGATCCTTGGCGCAATTGACAGCCTGCTCACCTCGCTTGTGGCAGACAATGTCACCCGCACACGGCACAATTCTGACCAAGAGCTAATCGGTCAGGGTATCGCCAATACGGTGGCTGGTTTCTTCGGCGCTCTGCCGGGCGCTGGCGCGACCATGCGGACCATGGTGAATGTTCGCACAGGCGGCGTGACCAAGCTTTCCGGCATGATCCACGGGCTTGTGCTCGCGGCCATCGTGCTGGTTCTGGCACCGCTCGCAGCGAAAATTCCGATGGCTGTGCTTGCTGGTATCCTTGTGAAGGTTGGCTTTGATATTATCGACTTCAAATATATCAAGACGCTTCTGACCGGGCCAAAATGGGACTTCCTCGTCATGGCGACCGTTCTGATCCTGACAGTGTTCTGGAACCTGATCTTTGCTGTTGGCATTGGTGTGTTCATGGCCGCGCTTGGTTATGTCAAACAGATTGCTGACACGCAGACTGAAGCGGTAGCTAGCGCTGCGCCTGCTGATGCGAACGAGGCTGAAAAAGCCATCGTCGACGGATCAAATGGCCAGATCATGCTTTATGATTTTGGTGCGCCATTGTCCTTCGGTGCGGCGTCAGACCTTGGCCACTATATGCGCCTTCGCGCGAAGCAAGGCGTCAAGGCCATCGTGCTCGACTTCTCACGGATGACGGGCATTGATGTCTCGGCGATCCGCGCGGTGGAGTCGATTACCGGCGACGCTAAAGCGGACGGCAATGCGGTCTACACGGTCGGCATGAGCGAGCAGGTTTTGAAAATGCTGAACGCGCTGGATGCAGGCAATGATCTGTCATCTGAGCGGGCCTACTCAAACCGCATGGATGCGCTGAATGCAGCCAAGGCGGGCCTCGGCTAAGCCTGACTAAATGCAATTTTAAAAAAGGGCCATTCCTGACGGTGTGGCCCTTTTCTTATGAAGGTGTGCGGTTGCGGCGCGCCTTTGTCCAGCGTTTCCAATGCGGCAAGAAGAAGAGATAAATGCCGCTGCCCCAAAGGATGAGCAGGATAATCCCGGTGGGAAAGAAAACGTAGAGCTTCACCCATGGCG
>CAZXTI010000361.1:0-1717 GCA_964643565.1 uncultured Hyphomonas sp.
GGCCTGAAGACACCGCTGACAAAGGGCGAGCGTGACCCTTCGATTACAGCGACTTTCGGCCGTTTTCTGAGCGCCAATGCAGACGCCCATTGCGCAGCAGCGGCGTTCAGCTCCTCGGATCGAACGGCGCGCGCTTTTTTCGTGATCCAATAGAGACGAAGCCGCTCAGTTTGCGCGGCAAGCGCGCGCCAAATCCAGCCTGCGACGACGGTAAAAAAGATCAGACGCGGCCAACCAATAAAGCCGGAAGCTTCGGTCTCAGCTGCGCCTGTTACAGCCGGGCCGGTGTCCGGCGTACCAAACCCAGCTTCCATTAGATCAGGGAACTCCGGCAGAATGGGCGGGGGCGCAGGCAAGTAAGGCGCGAGCAAAAAGCCAAACCAAGGCAAGACCATCAAGCCCGCCGCCACGCGCCAGATCATTTGGGCAAAGTGCGGCGTGACCCGGCCGCGCGTCAGCGCCTCCGCTCCCAGCGCTAAAGCGCCAGTCCAAATGAGGCTTATAAGCAAGAAAGCGAGGCTCATGTCCGACCCTCCTTGTCCTCAGCCGCATTTATAATGGCGTCCAGCTCGTCAAGCTCTGTATCGGAAAGATGCGGGCTATCGGCAAAGAAAGAGGCGGGGATTGGGCCGTCCATGTTTAAAACCGAGCGGGCGAGGTGGCGCACAATTGCGCCGAGCGTTGCCACCCTGTCCAATTCAGCTGTGTAGACCGCCAGCCCATGCACATCATGGCGCGCCAGCCAGCCCTTGGCTTCCATGCGTGAAATGAGCGTGCGCGTGGTTGAGGGCTTCCAGTCAAAGGCCGGGCCAACGGCGTCATGGATTTCACGCGCGCTTTGTTGGCCGGATGACCATAAGTGTTTGAGAATTTCCAGCTCAGTCGGGTTTGGTTGGCTCATGATAGGTTCCGGTGCATCTATAGCGAATACGTTACATATGTAGCGTATGTGTGTCAAGTGACAGATATATTGGTGCATAAACCCAAGAAAACAGGCAAGATTAACGACAATTGAGAAATTTTAATGCGTTTTGTTCATAGGGGATCAAGCTTAACCCGCTAGAGTATTAACCATGCTGAGAAACAGTGTCGCCTTCATCATCGCGCTTTATGCCATTGGCTTTGCCTTTGCTGCACTTGCAGCTGTGCGCTGGCCGACCTTGATTATGCTCGTTGCGCTGTTCGGTGAAAGTGCCAGTGAGCTTAGCGCGCAGGTGCACTGGCGCGAACTTGGCTTGATCTATGGCTTGGTCTATCTGGTCGCAGCGCTCTTCTTTTACATCACTGCGAACCAGATTTCGCGTCGCAAGGGCGGCGCACCCATCAGCTATTTTGCAGGCGTCGCAACCGGGTTTCCGCCTTTCCTCCTATTCGATTTTGAGCCGGGCTGGTGGCAGCACCCGGATGTGTACGAGCAAACTGTTATATTTGGTGCGGTTCTTAGCGTATTTCTCTTGGGTGCTGTTTTGGAACTCAACAGGATGCGCAAACGCAAGCCAAAAGCTGACGCGCCAAATCACAATGCCCCGCAAGTTGCCCCGCCAATCTTGCTCGCCACACCTATTCAGCCGCAATTACCAGCGGCGAAAGCGCCTCCCGTTCGACGTGTCCGAAAGCCCATACCTGCTGCGATTCTGCGCCAGCGCCAAAGCTTTGCCCACCATGGCCGTAAAGCCCGCTTACGTCAGACGAAGTAAATTGGCCGTTTACCTTCATA
>CAZXTI010000362.1:0-1712 GCA_964643565.1 uncultured Hyphomonas sp.
TTGGCCGTATCCTCCGTAAGCGGACGCATGCGCGAACCAATGCCTGCTGCGAGCACCATGGCTGTGTGCGGAATATTGCTCATGCCTCTACCTCAAAAATAAACGGCGCAACATCGCGCACGAAGGCGGCCATGCCTGCGCAGGCTGGGTGCGCCAGATTTTGCGCCAGCAGCCATTGTTGACGCGGCATGAAATCCAGATAACGCGGTTTCTTGTCTCGCACGGTCAGGCGCGCGAACAGGCCCGTGATGCGCAAAGCGTTCAGTGTACCGAGCACGGCAAGGCGCGCATCAAACGCGGTGCGGATTTTGCCCGTCCCGTCCAGATACGCCGTAATCGCCGCTTCGCTGGCAGCATGGCTCACTGTGCGGCGCGCATCCTGTACGAGCATCGCCATTTCCCAGCCATCCCAGCCGTTCACCGCGTCCTGAAAATCAAGCAGGCCAACGCGCGCATGGCCCGCGCGTTCAGGTAGCCAGAGCAGGTTTTCGGCGTGATAATCACGCAGGCCAAAATCACGCGGGAAGCCCATCGCTTGTTCAATCAGCACCTCGCGCTCAGCCTCCCAGCGTACAAGGTCGGCCTCGTCAAGCGCCATATCAGGGGCGTGCGCGGGCAGCCATTCAGCAAAAATATCGGCGTTCACTTGCAAGGCGAGGGCATCATAATCAAGGATCGGCCAGCCGCGTAATTGGGCCGGCGTAGGCTCAGCATGTAGTGCAGCCATCGCCTCGGCTGCGGCGGTGTAAAGCGCAGTTTCATCTTCTTCGCCGCGCTCGATCAGGCGAGCAAATTCGCGCGAGGAACCAAAGTCCTCAATCAAGGCAAAACCCGCTTCAGCATCCTCAAAAAGCACTTTTGGGGCCGAAAACCCTCTATTTCGCAAATATTCGGCGATTGCGGTGAACGCATCAACGCGCGAGGCGGCGAGGCGGGAGGCGGCATTCCAACCCATATCAAGACGGGTTTGCGCGTCGGCGTCCGGCGGGCAAGGCTCTGCCTCTATGCGCGGTGCATCCATCAGCATGGCTGTTTCACCATCGCTTCGGATCAGCCTGAAATAACGCCGTGTGGAGGCATCTTGCCCGAGCTGATCGCGCGCGGCATCCTGCCAGCCCGCGGCGGAAAGAAACTGATCAATCTCAGACTGTCGTATCGTCGAATCGGAAGTCATGCAGGCGAGTTTGCCAGTCTTCGCCGTGTCCCGCTAGGGTCAGTTTTCGCCCCGTTTCATATGCTTCAAGCCTGACATCGAGGCGCCATGCTGGTAGCGCGGCGCCAGCGCGCGCGGGCCATTCAATCAATGCCAAGCCGGTCTGCGTTTCATCCCAGCCCAATTCGACAAGTTCGTCCGGGCTTTCAAGCCGATACAGATCAAAATGAAAGATAGGAAAGCCCGGCGCGTCATAGGTCTGCACCAGCGTATAGGTCGGGCTGGGGACCTCAGTTGCGGCCCCCATCAGCGCTGAGATCAGCCCGCGTGAGAGCGTCGTCTTGCCCGCGCCAAGGTCGCCATATAGCGCTACCACATCGCCGGCTTGTAAAAGCGATGCGAGCTTCGCCCCGGCCGCGCGCGTGCCAGCTTCGTCTTTCAGGTGGAGCGAGATCATGCCTTGCGCTGGTGAACAATCCAAAGGACCAGAACGATCGCGGCCAGCGCGAAGGAATAAAAGCACTGCGGCACACCGCCAGCTTTCGGGCAGACATCACCC
>CAZXTI010000363.1:0-1702 GCA_964643565.1 uncultured Hyphomonas sp.
GTGGCGGGATATTCGCCCCGCCCGCACGGTTTTCCAGAACGTTGCCAAGTACGCCAGTAACGGTGTTCGCAATATCGTTATTTCCGCCAGTGCGCCCTTGGATAAGGTTGCCGAACCGATCTAGGGCGCTACCGGCAAGAAGTTGGGTCAGCACGCTTTTATCAGGTGCGATGCGCGGCGATGTCCAGCTGCCTGTTATGCGGAGCGGAATGCCAACATTGTTGAGTTGAACGTCTCGAAGTTCGCCGCGTGCATTCGTGTCAGCAGCAATGCGGAGCGCCATGTCGAGCGTTTGTCCGCCCAAGCTAATGTTACCAATGCCATTGGCCCCGAATGTGGAACTTAGGATTTCCATAAGCTCAATGTCTGCAACACCATTATTGATCTTAAGCACCGTATTAAACGCTGAGAAATCCGACTGCGCGCTTGGCGACACTGCGAGGCTTGATAGCAAGTTCCCGCCAGAGCTTAGGTTTGAGCGCAGATCAGTTGCGGTGCGGATGAGTTGACCAATATTCATGCCCTTGATTGCGCCGTCTGCAAGATTGGCACTTAGTTCGCCATTTAGGCTGTTCATGATTGCGTGGAGGCTATTGCCGCGCGCCGTCAGGTTGACCTTAAAAGCGCCGCCGCCGGTCATCATGTCGGTGCCGGCGAAGGTCTTGACGATTTCCTGCACAAGAATGCTGTCGCCTGTCATATTGATCGCTAATGACGGGGTCGCGCCGGATGTGTTCAGATCGATGCCGCCTTTCCACAATCCACCAAATACGCTGAACTGATTGATATTGGTGTCCAGCACGCCATTCGTCAGCTTGGCCTTCAGGTTTGCGTCGCGCAGCGTGACATTGTCGATCTTGATAGAGGGGGATGCGAGCGAAATATCAATGTCCGCAGTTTTCAAGCTTTCCAGTGCGAGCGGCTCTTTGCTCCAGCCTTCAGGCGTGTCTTCAGCCGCTTCGCCCATGAAGGGTGTCAGGTCCAAAGCGCCTGTTGTGAGATCGCCTGTTAGCGTGGGGCGCGCCGTATCCGTGCGCAATAGGAGATTGCCTTTGCCAGTGATGTCATCGAGCGCCAGATCGAGATTGTTGACTGAGAGGCGATCAAAGCGCCCAGAGGCTGCGCCGGAAACGCGGAAGGTCTGCATGGTTGTGCCGGGTGTCAGTTCGACGTCAGCAGCTGACAGGAGCGCGCGTAATTGGTCGCTGTTTGCAGTAAGGGTGCCGTTTATCGTCCCGCCATTTGCAAGGGACACATCGCCCTGATAGGCCGCATTCAACAAAGGGCCTGTCAGGTTTAGGGCAATGCCGGAGGCGGAGATGGCGTCAGTTGCGCCGTTAAGGTTGGATTTAAGGTTTAAGGCCGCGCCTTTTAAAGGATCCGTTTGGCTTGGCTCCAAACCAAGATTAGCCGTTTGCAGCAGGGCATAAACATCAGAGCTGTTCAGGTCGATATTGCCATTTACGCTAATCGCGTCGGCAACGGTCACAGCGCCGGAATAGGCTGCTGTTAGAAGTGGGCCGTTCAGCTTCATATCAATGCCTGAAGCTGATAGCGCGTCAGCGGGGCCCTTAACTTTGGTGGTCAGATTAAGAGATGTGCCTTTTAGCGGATCAGCTTGACCCGGTTCAAGTCCGAGATTAGCTGCCTCGACTAGCGCGAAAAGATCAGAGCTGTTCAAAGAGAAATTGCCGTCCACGCT
>CAZXTI010000364.1:0-1700 GCA_964643565.1 uncultured Hyphomonas sp.
AGCACTTGCGTATGCTCGATCCGCCAGCGCAAATCCGCCATGCCGCCAACACGCGGGCTCATAAATTCTGCCAGTGTAATGACACGTTGATTGGCTTGGTCGCCGATCGCATGCATGGCCAGTTGCACCTTGTCGGCGGCGGCGCGCGCGGCAATATCAGACAGGTCACCTTGCGCCATCAGGCTGAGGCCACTTGTGCTGGGTTGGTCGCTATAAGGCGCAAGCAAGTGCGCCCCGCGCGAACCAAGCGCGCCGTCCATATAGATTTTGACCGCGCGGTTCTGGATCGTGTCTGTCTCATGCAGGCGGCCTGCGGCGATGTCAAAACCGGAAGCGTCAAAAGCATTGTGTACCCGCAACGGCAGAGCACCCTCAGCGTCCAGCGATGCCATGAGCGGGGCTTCGCGCGGGGTAACGGACATATTGTGCAAGCCTGTCCAGCCACGGCTGGCATAAACTTCTGCCCCTATTTGTAGTGCTTGGCGCATCTCTGCATCGGTGGGGCTATCAATTTGTGCGCGGACTAAGCCCATCGCGGCGTCAATGAAAATCCCGGTCGCCGCGCCATCAGCGCCGCGCTCAATCATCCCGCCCTCGGGATTGGGTGTCTCATTGGTGATGCCCACAGCGTTCATCGCGGCTGTGTTCGCCACAAGCGCATGGCCATCGGCGCGGACAAGGATGACCGGATTATCCGGCGCGGCGGCGTCAAGGTCTGCCGCGTTTGGCATGCGGCCGCCGGGCCAGTTGGTTTCAATCCAGCCGCGTCCATAGAAAACCTGACCTTCAGGCGAACCAAAGACGATGGACTCAATATGTGTCGTCAGCTCGGTGATTGAGGCGGTCCCGGTTAGATCGAGGGTCAACTCGCGCGACCCAATGCCGGAAAGATGCGCATGTCCATCAACGAAGCCTGGAAACATCACGCCATTAAAGCGCATGACCGGAGCAGGGCCGTCAGCTGAGCGGGGATGGTCTGCCTCTGGTAAGGGGAAGGTGTCGAAGGTCGCAAGGATCTGTCCGGCCTCATTGATGGCCAGTGCGGCGACGACGGGTTGGTCGGGATTGCCCGTGTAAATTTTGTCTGCGGTATAAACAGATACAAATTCATCAAAGCTGTTTGGTGCAGGCGCCGTCTGGGATGCACCGCAAGCTGTTATTAAAACGGTGCTAAAAACACTTACTAAAAATCCGCGCATCTAAATGTCCCCTAAGAGCTTTTGGTCGTATATCTTGGCATGCCTCTCAGCGTTCATCAAAGAAAAAACCGCCACCAAATATGGCAGCGGTTTTGATATAATTACAAAGAAGGGAAGGGCTTAAGCCGCTTCAGCCAGTTTCTTTTCAATATTACGTTTGATCTTTGCAGCCTTATCAGAGAGATTTTCAGGCTTCGCTTTGGCCAAAAATCCATCCAGTCCGCCCAGCTTGTCGACGGTGCGCAGCGCTTTTGCGGCGATTTTCAGCTTGAAAGACTGATCCAGCGTTTCAGAGCGCAGTTTCACGTCAAGAAGGTTCGGCAGGAACCGACGCTTCGTTTTGACGTTTGAGTGGCTCACATTGTGGCCGCTCATTGGCTTGGTTCCGGTCAGTTCACACATGCGCGACATTGGGCATTCTCACTTGAATATAGCTTTAAACAGAAGCGCGCGTTTACCCGCTCTGGCCGCCGACGTCAACAATATACAAGCTGAAATCCA
>CAZXTI010000365.1:0-1696 GCA_964643565.1 uncultured Hyphomonas sp.
GGCTATGTCGTCAATTCCAACAATTCCCCGTTCAATTCCACAGCCGAGCAGGATCGCCCAGACCGGGCTGACTTCCCGCCTCATTATGGCATCAATGATGGACCAACCAATCGCGGCTTGCGCGCGCAGGCGCTTTATGGCGGCGATGAGGAGATTACGCAGGTCGAATTTCTAGCTTATAAAATGGATACCAAATTCGACCCCAATTCTGCGATCATGACGCATTTGCGTGGCTTGGCGGCAAATCCTGATATTGCGGGCAATCCTGATTATCGCGATGCGCTGGCGCTCTTTGCAGGCTGGGACGGAAACGTGACCGATGATACGCGGGCAGCAGGTCTTGCGATCCGCGCGACGCAACTGTCCAAGGGCATTCAAATGAGAAGCGATGACGGCGAGGTGCCAGACCACGAAGCGGCACTGGCGCAGGCGATTGCAGAATATATTGAAGGGTTTGGCCAGATTGATCCAAGGTGGGAAGAGGTTAGCCGGCTGAAGCGGGGCGAGCTTGATGTGCCGGTTCGCGGCGCGCCTGATGTGTTGCGGGCGATATACTCCATCGATAATCCGAAGGACGGCTCACTCAACGCTATTGCAGGCGATGGTTATGTCCTGTTTTCTGATTGGGATGCGCAAGGCGTTCAGAGCATTCGCACAATCCATCAATATGGATCTGCAACGCAGGACGAAACATCGCCGCATTATGCCGATCAGGTGCAATTGTTTGCAGATGAAGAATATAGAGCGCCGCCGCTTGAGCTCGATGCGCTGCTTGGTGAGGCAACGCGCGATTACCGGCCGGGCCGCGCTGGCGAGGCTGAATAGCAAGAGGCTTATGCGTTTTGCATTTCGAGCAAGCGGCGCGCAATGATCATGGCCTGAACTTCGCCTGCACCTTCGAATATATTCAGTATCCGGGCATCTTGCAGGACGCGGCTAATCGGATACTCAAGCGCAAAGCCATTGCCGCCATGGATTTGCAGTGCATTGTCTGCGGCGGACCATGCGACGCGCGCGCCGAGAAGTTTCGCCATGCCCGCTTCCAGGTCGCAGCGTTGGCCAGCATCTTTCTGGCGGGCCGAATGATAGGTGAGCTGGCGCAGTCCCATCAGCTCAGCGGCCATGATGACGAGCTTGTTTGCAACGCGTGGAAACGCAAAGATTGGCTGGCCAAATTGTTCCCGCTGTAAGGCATATTCCAGCCCAAGCTCAAACGCATTTTGCGCGACACCAATAGCGCGCGCGGCGGTTTGTATCCGCGCGCTTTCAAATGTCGCCATCAATTGGCGGAACCCTGATCCTTCATTGCCCCCAAGCAGAGCATCGGCATCGACACGGAACCCATCAAAAGCGATTTCATATTCTTTCATGCCGCGATAGCCGAGCACGTGGATTTCGCTGCCGCTCATGCCCTCTGCAGGGAAGGGGGTGTCATCGTCGCCGCGCGGCTTTGCGGCGAGAAACATGGAGAGGCCGGAATAATCATCCGTTTGCCGATCGGTTCGCGCTAGCAAAGTCATCATGTCAGCGCGTACCGGATGGGTAATCCATGTCTTGTTCCCCGTGACAGTATAATGTGTCCCGTCATCAGATTTTACTGCGCGCGTGGTTAGCGCACCAAGATCAGAGCCGGTATTTGGCTCGGTGAAAACGGCCGTCGGCAGAATGTCACCTGACGCGATGGCCGGGAGCCATT
>CAZXTI010000366.1:0-1694 GCA_964643565.1 uncultured Hyphomonas sp.
ACATCCAAGCCTGATGCAGAGTGCCGCCTCAGGATGCGTCATCGAACGGTTACCGGCTGTGAACATAATGTTTGTTCCCCGTTCGCTGCGCTCACGATGGAACGCCGCTTTGCGGGCTCATGGCTGATTTACTCAACCGATGATTAAACTGGTGGGTCCGAATTCCACACCATCAGCTCACAGACTGCCACACACGCCGTCTCGGTCTGTCGATCAGTCCTGCCCGCGAGGACGTGTTGGGAAGGTTATAAGGGCGCGAGGGTTGGGGGTGGATAGATTGTGCTTATTTTCTGTTGTCCTCCCGGACACCGCAGGCGAGCCGGGACCCAGTTGGTACTTCCGGTCTTCGCAGCTCTGGGTCCCGGATATTTCGCTCACGCGAAATTCCGGGATGACAAGGAGAGTGCGCTCACGCCGCAGACACCCGCGATGAGATTATCAGAATGTGTTGCAGCGACCCGTTGAACTCGCAGCGCCATTGCAGACATCAGCTAGATACCTATACTGGTCACATTATGCATAGACAGAATAAGTCCTCATCCGCGATTAAAAGGTTTCGTAAAATTGGCGGCGTAGTCGATTACACGTTCTTTGACGACGTAAGTGGCGGTCTTTCAGCGATCCGATTGGCAATCGCTGCAGCAATTGCTGACATAGATGCCCACCTTTTGGAGCAGCTTGACCCGGTGGCAGTTAATAAAAAGGATTTTCTAGGCGATTGGTATGATCTCAAAAGCAAATCATTGATCAAAGTCGGCGATTGGACATTAGATACGGGCGAAGACCTTACGAACCCAAAGTTGAGATATTTAGAAGGTAAGAAGATCCTGGGCGGCGGTTCTGGTATTGGCGAACCGGGGACAAGGCTTGGCTACGCATATGCGTTCTCGAATCCGCCTTATAGTCTTCGATCAAAGCCTTCTGAGGTCGAAAAGCTGTTCCACGAGATACTGGATATCATTGCTCCAGAGCACGATCACGTAAACATACTTGACTGGACAGACCCGTCCCTCAAAGAGCTTTCGAGTTACTTTTCTGCCGGAAGCGATTGGTGGGGCATGTTCCTCTTTACGGTTTTAATTCCAAGTCAAAAGAAACTCTGTGTTATCTCGGCATCAACAACTAATTAGCATTGCGAAAGAGAGTAACACGCGAAAAGTCTTCCCCTGACCAAAAGCGGATATAATAAGCATCGTTCTAAGTCGCACCCATTTGCATTTTTGGCGTTTCACCCCATGTTCTGACTTATGGATATGCAAAAGACACTGCGCGCGTGGATGGATTCGATTGGTATTGGGCCGGTGGCGTTCAATCCGCCTGACTTTTCCGGGCTTTCCAGCAAACAGATCGCGACCCGGTTGCGCTCCAGCTTTTTCAAAGCGAGCCGCGCTGTTGAGCCTGATGTGCCGCAATTGGCTGACATCTCTGCACATATTATCGAGGGCGCAGATGGCCCCTTGCCTGCGCGCCTTTACACGCCGCTTGCCGCAGGTGTCGGCGCGGGGCCGGGCATGATCTATTTTCATGGCGGCGGCTTTGTCATGGGCGATTTGGACAGCCATGATATTATCGCGCGCCGTCTTGCCCATTCCTCGCGCTGCCGCGTCTTGTCGGTCGACTACCGCCTTGCCCCAGAGCACAAATTCCCTGCTGCCCATGACGACGCCGAAGCTGCATGGCGCTGGACGGTCGCG
>CAZXTI010000367.1:0-1691 GCA_964643565.1 uncultured Hyphomonas sp.
ATACCAGCATAGATCGAAACCATGAGTTCAGAAGTGATCACGCCATAAATCTTCGCAGCATAGGGGATGCTGCTCGCGATCTTTGCCGAAACTTCGCCGGTTGCGCCGGTTGGGTCTGGCAGCACTGAAAGATTGGAGAAGATTGAATAGCCGGTAATGCAAACAATCGCGCCAATGGTTGAAAATGTGATGAAAAAGGCAAAGACGCGGATGAATTTTGCGCCAAGGCCGCCGCGCGATATGGCCAGAGATGAGCCAATGGACAGAATAATCAGCGCATACATAAGTGGCTTGAGCGGGGCAAAGAGGGAGGCTTTGGCGAGGCTGGCAATCGATTGATTGATGCTGAACTCGCCTGCGCCGATATTGGCAACGAAGAAGCCGGAGGTTCCTGATAGATAGACCAAAGTGGCGGCAGCCGCAGCCAGTACAACCAATACAAGGAGGGGGATGCGGTGAAATTTCTCTAACATGTGTTGTCCTAGCCCGGAGTTTGTTTCTTGGCTCTTGCGTAGGGGCAGAGCCGTCTATTTGCAGCGTAATCCTATTCAGACGGCCCTAGCAAGCCTCAATTCGGCGCGTGAACCAGTTCAGGCCTTGCTTAGCGCGCGAAGAACGCGCTGCAGAATACCGCCGATAAGATGCGCTTCGGATTTACGGCTGGAGCCTGAACGCCACGCGATGGCAATCTCGCGGCTTGGAACCTCGTCAGAAAAGGGCACAACACTGACGCCGATGCCGCTTGTGATACCGGATTTGACCGCAATGTTTGGAATGAGCGAAATTCCCATTCCGCCAGACACCATCTGCACCATGGTTTGCAGGGAGGTCGCGGCCAGATCATCCATACCGTCCATGCCGGGCAATGCGCATACCGACAAGGCGTGGCCGCGCATGCAATGGCCTTCTTCCAACAGCAGGACATCTTCATTCGTCATATCTTGCGGGTGGACTTGTTCTTTATTTGCCAGAGCGTGTCCGTTTGGGCAGGCCATTAAGAAGGGATCCTCGCCAAGCGCGAGGGTTTCAACGCCGCGCGTTTGCCATGGCAGGGCAATAATCGCTGCATCCAGCGTGCGCGCGCGTAAGGCATCAAGCAAATAGGCGGTTTTGTCTTCGCGCAGATAGAGCTGCAAAGCGGGATATTCGGTTCGTAGATGCTTGAGTGTTTCGGGTAGAATGAAAGGGGCGATGGTCGGGATAGCACCTAGCCGGAACAGGCCTGTTAGCGGCGCGCCGGCCTCTTTCGCATTGATGACGAGTTCCTCAGCGCTTGCCAAAATCCGCCGCGCGCGCTCCACGGCAATCTCGCCAGCGCTGGTCAGCCGCGAGGTTCGCCCGGCACGCTCGACCAGAGCAACGCCAACGAGGCTCTCAATTTCCTTGATTGCGGCAGACAGGGTTGGCTGAGCGACGAGACAGGCCTCCGCTGCGCGCGAGAATGACCCATGATCTGCAAGCGCGGTCAGGAATTGGAGCTGGCGAAGGGTTGGAAGATGCATAATAGATATAACCAATCAGAACTGTTTTCACCTTAAAGGTAAGACTAAAGATATAGAGATTGTTGCGATGCAAGGTTAAATATTAAACTCTATTTTCTTGCACGCTTTGTATCTGTCTTGCATATAGTCCCGCCTATGGAACTTCGGGATCAAGTTTTTGAGAATGACTGGGTGCGCCTTGCGCCTCTG
>CAZXTI010000368.1:0-1691 GCA_964643565.1 uncultured Hyphomonas sp.
TCATATTATAGGCCATGACGGGCTTGTAGACGTTCAGCTCGAAATGACCCTGGCTGCCGGCAAAGCTCATGGCGGTATTGTTGCCCATCACTTGCGCGCAGACCATCGTTAGCGCTTCGCATTGGGTCGGGTTCACTTTGCCCGGCATGATCGAGGAGCCCGGCTCGTTTTCCGGCAGGGCCAGTTCGCCAAGGCCAGAGCGCGGGCCAGAACCGAGCAGGCGGATGTCATTGGCGATTTTGAACAGGGACATGGCGACGGTGTTGAGCGCGCCGTGGGCGGAGACATAGGCATCATGGGCGGCAAGGGCTTCGAACTTGTTCTCGGCGGTGACGAAGGGAAGCTTTGTGAACGCGGCAACCTCTTCGGCAAAGCCTTCTGCGAATCCGATCTTGGCGTTTAGCCCCGTGCCGACAGCTGTGCCGCCTTGGGCGAGTGGGAAGAGATATTCAAGGCCTTCTTTGACGCGGCGTAGTCCCAGATCGACCTGTGCGACATAGCCGGAAAACTCTTGTCCGAGTGTCAGGGGTGTCGCGTCCTGCGTGTGGGTGCGACCGATTTTGACAATGTGTTTGAAGCTTTCGGCTTTGTCGTTGAGTGCATTGCGCAAATAGGCAAGCGCGGGAAGCAAACGGTGGGAAATTTCTTCGGCGGCAGCGATGTGCATGGCGGTCGGGAAGGTATCGTTCGAACTTTGCGAGCGGTTGCAATGGTCGTTCGGGTGGACGGGGGTTTTAGAACCAATCTCGCCGCCCATAATCTCGATCGCGCGGTTCGAGATCACTTCATTGGAATTCATGTTCGACTGCGTGCCGGAGCCCGTCTGCCAGACCGACAGCGGGAAATGATCGTCGAGCTTGTTCTCGGCAACTTCGGTGGCAGCCTGCACAATCGCGTCGCGAATATCGGCTTCGAGATTGTCGAGCTTATGGTTTGTAATCGCCGCAGAGCGCTTGATAATGCCGAGCGCGCGGATGACGGGGGCGGGCATGGTCTCTTCCCCGATTGGGAAATTGATCAGCGAGCGGGCCGTTTGCGCGCCGAAATACTTGTCGGAAGGTACTTCCAATGGGCCAAAGCTGTCGGTTTCGGTACGTGTATCGGTCATTGGGCGCTCCAGAAAATGTAGAATATGAGAGGGGTTTAGCAGCGTATTCAGGGGCAAGTCGAGAGGGGATTTAGATGTGTCGCGTCAACGTGAAACGGGTCCGGCCTCTTGCGCTTTGATGGCGCGCGCGGAATAGAATGACTGATATGTTTCCGGGGAGCCTGATATGGCCGATACGCAGATAACACATTCAATGCGCCAGACCGGGCCGCTGCCGCCCAAGCATCCGGGCGTGAAGGCGCAAAAGACCGGGCTTTTGCTGGTCAATCTCGGTACGCCGGATGCAACCGATTATTGGTCAATGCGGCGCTATCTGTCCGAATTTCTCTCTGATCGGCGTGTGATCGAGACAAATCCCTTTCTCTGGCAGCTTATTCTGCAAGGGCCGATCCTGACCTTCCGGCCAAGCAAGTCTGGCGCGGCGTATAAGAAAATCTGGATGAAGGACAAGGATAAATCGCCGCTGCTCTATTACACTGAGGAGCAGACGCGAAAACTCTCAGAGCGGGTTGGTAGTGATCAGCTGATCGTTGATTTTGCCATGCGCTATGGCAACCCGTCGATGCAGAGCAAAATCGAAAAA
>CAZXTI010000369.1:0-1684 GCA_964643565.1 uncultured Hyphomonas sp.
AGGCAATTGTGCCTTGAGGAGGGCCATTGTTGGCACGGGGCGCCCGCCCAGCCAGCACCGCTTACCTAAACTATGGGACTACAATTTATGGCTTTTTACGAGCACGTTATTATAACGCGGCCGGACATTTCCCCCGCGCAAGTCGATACCTTCATTGAAGAGATTTCGACATTTCTCAAAGAACAGAATGCAAAAGTCGGCAAGTCCGAATATTGGGGTCTGCGCAATCTTGCCTACCCAATCAATAAGGTTCGCAAGGGGCATTACTCCCTTCTGAACGTTGACGGACCGGCACAGGCGCTCATCGAACTGGAACGCCGCCACCGGATTTCTGACGATGTCATGCGTTACATGACCATCAAGGTTGATGAGCTGGATGAGGAGCCTTCTCCAATCCTGTCGCGCAAAGACCGCGGCGATCGCAAGCCGCGCAAATAGGAGACTGGACACATGGCACATAAAAAACCAAGCGGTATCAATATTACCAATCTGCCTGCCCGACGCGCCTTTAACCGTCGTCGCAAAGTGGACCCATTCGCCGGCAATAAAGGCCCAAAGATTGACTATAAGGACGTAAAACTCCTTCAGCGTTACATCTCTGAAAAGGGCAAAATTGTTCCATCGCGTATCACAGCGATCAGCTTCAAAAACCAGCGCAAGCTTTCCAAAGCAATCAAGCGCGCCCGCGTATTGGCCCTGCTGCCATTCACGGTCAAGTAAGAGAGGACAAGCCCAATGCAAGTTATCCTACTTGAACGCGTCGAACGCCTCGGAACGATTGGCGATGAAGTCAACGTAAAGAACGGCTTCGCGCGCAACTTCCTTATCCCACAAGGCAAAGCGCTTCTTGCCAACAATGCAAACCGTGCACGCTTCGAGCGTGAGCGCGCTGCAATTGAAGAGCGCAATGAAAAAGCCCGTGCAAACGCCGCAGCTTCCGGAGAATCTCTGGAAGGCCAAAGCTTCGTGCTGATCCGCCAATCTGGTGACACAGGCCAACTCTACGGCTCAGTCTCCGGACGCGATATTGCCGAAGCTGCGACAGAAGCCGGTCACAAGATCGCAAAGTCTCAGATCCGTCTCGACGCACCGATCAAATCCATTGGCCTCTATGATGTTAGCGTTCGGCTACATGCTGAAGTCAGCGTCACTGTTCAGATCAATGTTGCACGCAGCACGGATGAAGCTGAGCGTCAGGCCGCTGGTGAGAATATCATCGAATCAATCGCCGCTGAGCAAAGTGCTCAAGCCAGCGAACAAGCCGATGAATTAAAAGAAGCAGCAGCAGAAATCGCCGATCAATTGATCCCGGACGACGACGCTTAAACGCTTTTTATCCAACACTATCAAAAGCCGCCTTGGTTTTCAGGGCGGCTTTTTTGTTTTTTACGCCGCCCACTTGATATCGTTTTTCAATATGTTACATATAGGCCATATTTATAAAAAGCGAGGCGAGCGGCATCATGATCGAAGTTCAGAATATATCGAAGACGTTTGGCAACGTGCGCGCCCTCAAAAATGTATCCTTGAATTTAGAGCCCGGCCTGTTCGGATTACTCGGCCCAAATGGCGCGGGCAAATCCACCTTGATGCGCACAATGGCAACCCTGCAAGCACCCGACACCGGCGCCATCACCCTCAATGGCGAAGACATCACCAAAAACCCGAATGTCATGCGCGGCTC
>CAZXTI010000370.1:0-1681 GCA_964643565.1 uncultured Hyphomonas sp.
CGGTGCAGCTGACGCAGGAATATCGCAATTTTGATTTCCTCTCCCCATGGGAAGGCATGACGGCTGAGCTTCCGGGCGATGAAAAGGCTGAACCTGCACCAGAGGGAGATGCGTGATGCGATTGATATTGGTTGTTTTTGGATTTTTGCTTTCTTCACTAGGCGCGCAGGCGCAGACCAGTTCGCCGAAGGCGCTAACGGGCGACGACCCTTTTGCGGCAGAAAATTGCTTGCAAATTAGCCTTTCAATGCAGGTTTTTCTGACCCAGGTTCTTGCGGTGCCTCCCTCGCCAAATTCACCGCCCGATTTCCAAGATCAGAATAAAGTGGCGCAGCGTATTGCACAGCAAAATGCGCGCTTCTGGACGGTCGACCTTGTGAACAATAAAGGGCAGGCTTATGCGTCCTCTACAATTGCGCAGATCAAGCAGAGCAAGCCTCTGATAACGGCGGCAAAAGCAGATCAGGCGAATGTAGCACGCGCATTTGAGCTATTGTCCTATTGTGACCGGTTGCAGGCTCAAAAAGTGAAGGGAGCCCAATAGGTGGCGGACGATCTACACAACGCGCAAGACGAAGACGAAAACCGTACCTTCACGCTGAACTTCGGGCCACAGCACCCGGCGGCGCATGGTGTGTTGCGGATGATCCTCGATCTGGACGGCGAGCTGGTTGAGCGCGTCGATAGCCATATTGGTTTGCTGCACCGGGGCACTGAGAAGCTGATCGAGTATAAGACCTATCTTCAGGCGCTGCCCTATTTTGACCGGCTGGATTATGTTGCGCCGATGAACCAGGAGCATGCCTGGTGTTTGGCGATTGAGAAAATGGTGGGCATTGAAGTGCCGCGCCGGGCGTCTTTCATCCGCGTGCTCTATTCTGAAATCGGCCGCTTGATGAACCACATTTTGAATATCACCACACAGGCGATGGATGTTGGCGCGCTAACGCCGATTACATGGGGCTTTGAAGAGCGCGAAAAGCTTTGCGTGTTTTATGAGCGCGCGTGTGGATCGCGGATGCACTCGGCTTATTTTCGGCCGGGCGGGGTCCATCAGGATCTGCCACAGGATTTGATTGATGACATCTGGACGTTCACCGAGACATTTGGCGACGCGATGGATGATATTGAAAGCTTGCTGACGGAGAACCGTATCTTCAAGCAGCGCAATGTGGATATCGGTGTTGTTGACCGTCAGACGATCATGGATTGGGGCTTTTCCGGCGTGATGGTTCGCGGCTCCGGCTATGCGTGGGATTTGCGCCGTTCGCAGCCCTATGAGGTTTATAACGAGCTAGAGTTCAAAATCCCTGTTGGAAAGAATGGCGATAATTATGATCGCTATGTCTGCCGCATGGAGGAGATGAAAGAGTCGATCAAGATCATGCGTCAGTGCATCGAGATGATGCCAAAGGGCGAGGTCTTGCCGAAGGGGTCAAAGATTGCGCCGCCGCGCCGCGCTGATATGAAAAATTCGATGGAAGCGCTCATCCATCACTTTAAGCTGTATACTGAGGGCTTCAAGGTTCCGGCGGGCGAGGTTTATGCCTGTGTCGAGGCGCCAAAGGGTGAGTTTGGTGTGTATCTGGTTGCTGATGGCACGAACCGGCCATATCGGGCGAAACTGCGCGCGGCCAGCTATCCGCATTTGGCGGCGATGGATCATCTTTGTAAGGGGCAC
>CAZXTI010000371.1:0-1672 GCA_964643565.1 uncultured Hyphomonas sp.
GCTTCGATTTGCAATTCAGCTTCTTCGGCCATGCCGCGATAGATGCAACCGAAATCCTTGGCACCGCCGCTGGTGTCGACCCAGACCGCAAGGCGACCGGCGACGACGGAGAAGTTTGCTAGGCCGTCAATATACTCTGCTTCGGCATCTTTGGAGATGTTCGCCTGTGAGGTGCTCAGCAAGTCGGCTGTGGTTTTGTAAAGCGCGCTGGCTTGCGCGCCCCAATCTTCGGCCGTTTCCGGGCTGGCAAAGGCCGGTGCTGCACTAGACAAAGCGATCGCCGCCAAGGAAAGTATAAGACGTTTTAACATTGTGTTCGGTTCCTTTTTCGCCTGATAGGGGAATGCAAGGCCCGTGCCGCATAAGGAAGAACAGGTGTAATTATGCAGTTTTCGGGTAAAAAAGCCGTGATAACGGGCGGTGCGTCGGGGATTGGCGCCGGGATTTGCAGAGCCTTGGTCGCGCGGGGTGCCCATATTGTGATTGCAGATTGGGATGATGAAAAGGCTGGCAGATTGGCCGAAGAGCTGGGTGAGCGGGCGCTGAGTATCCCTTGTGATGTGCGGGACGCAGCGGCTGTTGAAGCGCTGGCTGAGCAGGCGTGGCGCGAACTTGACGGTGTTGATCTGGTGTTCGCCAATGCGGGGGTTGGCTTGGCTGCGCCGATATTGCACTCAACTTTGGAGGAGTTTGAGGCGACGATCGGGGTTAATTTGCGCGGCGTTTGGGCGACCTCGAAAGCCTTTGCTAGCCGCATGGTGGCGCAGGGGCGCAAAGGCCATATCTGCCTAACGGGTTCTGAGCATTCGCTCGGGCTGCAACATGCTGGTAATGGGATTTATACGGCCTCAAAGCACGCCGTGCTAGGATTTGGGGATGTTTTACGGGCCGAGCTTGAGGGGCAAGTTGGCGTCAGTGTTTTGTGTCCGGGGCTTGTGGCGACCGGAATTTCACAAAGCCATAAGCGATTTGATGTTCGTACGCCGAGTGAGCGCAGCCAAGCGGTTGCGGGGGCTGTTATGGCTAAGGGCTTGTCGCCGGATATTGTTGCAGAAGAAACACTGGCTGCGATTGCCAAAGGGGACTTTTTGATTGTTACGCACCCGACCGCGCGGGGCGCTGCTGAGCGGCGATGGGAAGTGATAGATGCAGCCTTTGCGACCCAGCCTCCGCAGGATGGAAGCCGTGATCATTTCGATGTTGATCTTGTCGTTGCTGATGTTTTGGCCGAATTTAAGGGCGGTTAGTAACGCGCGTGCACTTCCCTAATTGGCCGCTATCTAGTAGGGCGTGCGTGAGATGAATGTTGAAAGACAAAGCCAATGAGCCAGAACGATAAACCGCGCAAAGACCTTGCCCGCAAACCACGTGGATTTCCCGATAAGCGGGAAGGCTTGATCCATGCTGAGCAGGCTATGATTGCGCGTGTGACATCTGTTTATCGTAATTGGGGCTTTGAAGGGCTGGAGACGGGCGCATTTGAGTTTGCTGACAGTTTGGGCAAATTTCTTCCCGATGCTGATCGCCCGAATGAAGGCGTGTTTGCGCTGCAAGATGATGATGAGGCGTGGTTGTCTCTGCGATATGACTTGACCGCGCCGCTTGCACGCTTTGCGGCAGAGAATTGGCAAGGTTTGCCCAAGCCCTTTCGCCGGTATGCGGCGGGTCCGGT
>CAZXTI010000372.1:0-1669 GCA_964643565.1 uncultured Hyphomonas sp.
GGCTATGAGGTCATTAAACGCCTTTTGCGCAAACAGAAAATTTCACCGCTTATGATCCTATCTGCTGGCATGGTCGGTGTGTTCGGCACGCTTGGGATTTTTCTGCAGAGCAAGACCTTTCTCTTGCACAAACCGACCATCATCAATGTGATCTTTGCCTCAATCATTTTCGGCGGCCTAATGTTTGGGCGCAATCTATGGAAAATGATGTTCGATGGCTTGTTCTCATTGCCGGACTTTGCGTGGCGCCGGATCACAATCTGCTGGGGCTTTTACTTCCTCGCAATGGCTGGGTGGAATGAGTTTTTAGTCGCCACTGTCTCAGAAGATGCGTGGGCGAATTGGAAGCTCGGCAATATGGCGATTGGTTTGGTGTTCGCGATGTCACTTGTTCCTTACACGATGAAACACACGATCGAGGATGAGGCACAAGAGGCGGGCGAGGCTGAGGGCTAGCTCAATGCGTTAGGGCTTGCGTGCCCGGCGGATTGAAGAAGGGGACAAATGCGTCCTTGTCGCGAATTTGCGCATAATGGGTAAGCGCCCAGACAACGGTTGGGAAGGCCAGCTCCCTCCACGGAATATCTTTCCATTCAAATAATCCAACCTCAAGGCTTTCAGGGCCGGGTGATATGTCTGACATTAGCTTTGCGCGAAACATGATCTGGACCTGCGAAATGCGCGGCACGGAGTAAATGCCGAGCAATTGGTCGATGGCGATCTCGGCATTCGCTTCTTCCATCGCTTCGCGCGCTGCGCCTGCTTCAACCGTTTCACCTTCCTCCATGAAGCCTGCTGGCAATGTCCAGAAATTCCGGCGTGGCTGAATCGCGCGTCTGCACAGTAAAATCTTAGTACCTTGGGTCACTACGGCGCCCGCAACAATTTTTGGGTTCACATAATCGACGAAGCCGCAATCATTGCAAACTTGGCGAATTTTGTCGTCACCCGGAGGAGTTTTTGCTGAAAAATTAGATGCCATTTACGGAATTCCAGTCTTGTTTTGTTGGAGGGCTTTCAATTTACTTGCGGCAAACACTTGCGGAGGGCGGAAAGCTTCTATACGGAACGGTTTAGTTGTCTATTTCAAGCGTTACCACAATGGGGAATAACATGTCTAAAAAATTCGATCTTAGTAACTCCGCCAGTCATCTCTTGCATCGCGCGCAGCAAGTTGCGGCGAACAAGTCTTCTGGTGCCTTGCGCAGTGCAGGCATTACATTGCGCCAGTTTTCAGTTCTGTCAGCGATTGCTGAAGAAGAAGGCGTAAGCCAAAGCAAGCTCGTTAGCGTGACCGGCATCGACCGTTCAACGCTTGCCGATATGGCAGCGCGCATGGAAACGGCGAAGCTTATCAAACGCGTTCAATCAAAAACGGATGCGCGGGCCAAATCCCTCACACTTATGTCCGCTGGACGTAAGGCGCTGGAAAAAGCGACGCCGGGTGTTCTCAAAGCAGATATTGGCTTGCTTGATGCGATTGCCGTTAGCCGCCGCGGTACATTCTTGAAAACTTTGACAGCGCTTGCTGAAGAGGGTGAAGCAGCGACGCCTGCACCGGCAAAGGCGAAAGCACCAGCCAAGCGCAAGCCTGCAAAGAAGATGGCAACCAAGGCGAAGAAAAAGCCTGCCGCTAAAAAGAAGCCTGCGGCAAAGAAGAAGAAAACAA
>CAZXTI010000373.1:0-1656 GCA_964643565.1 uncultured Hyphomonas sp.
GCTGGCCGCGATCGCATTCTGTCTCGCCTGCGCCGCCACCTCAGGCCTGATTGGTCTATCGCCCGCCTTTGGCGCATTTCTCGCCGGACTTGTCTTGAGCGCATCGAGCGTGCGCCGCCAGGTCTTGCGGGCGAGCTTGCCGCTGCAAAGCATCCTCTTGATGGTATTCTTCCTCTCCATCGGGTTGATGGTGGATATGCGTTTCATCGTCGCCAAAGCGCCCGTGATTTTCGGTCTACTGTTGATCGTCCTGCCGGCGAAGACCATCGTCAACCTCGTCGCCTTGCGGATGCTCGGCGTGCCTGCGCGTCAGGCATTGATCGCGTCCGTCGTCATGGCGCAGCTTGGTGAATTTGGATTCGTGCTCGCCGCAGCGGGCGTGGGCGTTGGCGCGATTGGGTCCGAGGGGTACCAGATCGCGCTATCGGTGATTGCCCTCAGCCTGGCGGCGAGCCCGCTCTGGTCGGCGGCGGCGCGGCGAATTGTGGCGCACCCCAAGGCGGAGGGCGACACGGCCCGCGAGCTTCTCGCCAACGTGTTTAGACAAGAGCTTCGATTTTTGCGGCCAATTGTTTCGCACAAAGTGAAGATGAGGAGCGGTCGGAAAGCAGATTAAATAAAATTGCGCGAAACGGTCTGCGCACCTCGTCACTCGCAGTCATTTCGATGGCCCGTTTTACAAATATACTGCTCAAGGCATGCGCGAGCAGCGGATTCGTTTCGCAATCACACAAGTACTGTTTCGGAAAGTTTTAGATGCTTGTTACAATTTCAAGAGAATTAACTGTAAGTTCGATGGGAACGCTAACCACAGCGGGAGCGATGCAAGTCGCGATGATGACGCAAAGGCTGTGTCAAGGTCGCCAATGAACACGAACCGTTTGCGGCGGCGAGCGTCTCAAGTTTAGGCGCCGGCGTGAGGCTGTGTTGCCTCCAATTGCCGACGATCGGCAGATGGACTTGGCAGCAGAAATCCTACGGGCAGCAGAGATTGTTCATGATGACAGCTTTCTGGTTTTCACCGGGGACAAGCGCCTCTTATTTAGCCATAGCGGACGCAGCTTTTTGATGTTTGGCGTGCGCGGCCGTGCGTGGATTGCAATGGGGCCACCAGTTGGGCGCACCGAAGAGGCGACAGAACTTGAGGCCCGGTTTGTGGCTACTGCACGCAGTGGGCGTGGCTGGCCAGCCTTCTACGCGGTCGACGAGACGACGGCGGCGCGGCTTTGGCAGCAAAAATTAACGCCCCATAAAGTGGGTGAAAGAGCTGTTATTGATCTCCAAATGTTTTCGATCACAGGCAAAGGTAAAAAGGATCTACGCAACGCACGAAACCAGGCGCTCAAAGCGGGTTGTCGGTTTGATGTTTGTGATGCGTCATCGGATTTGATCCAACAGATTCGTCCAGTATCGGATGCATGGCTAGCGATGAAGGGCGGCGTAGAAAAACAGTTCTCATTAGGTAAGTTTGATGAGTCTTATCTGCGACGTTTCAAACTTGCAGTTGTCTTCAGGCAGGAAACGCCAATCGCTTTCGCTAATATTTGGAACCATGGCAGCCTGGTCACGTTAGACCTCATGCGATTTAGCGATAATGACCCGGGCGGGGGCATGGACTATTTATTCACTGAACTGACATTATGGGCTCAAAAGCAG
>CAZXTI010000374.1:0-1642 GCA_964643565.1 uncultured Hyphomonas sp.
ACCACGCCGCCCGCAGCAGCGATGCCAAAAAAGGAGAACAAGGCGATCGGCACACCAAAGGCCATGTGGCCAAAGACAGCGCCGGCATAGGCAAACGGAATAGCGGTCATCAGAAGCAGCGGCTGGAAGTAGGATTTAAATGCCACAGCGAGCAGAATATACATGCCGCCAAATGCCATTAGCATAAGGATCGTCATCTCCAGGAAGAAGGCTTGCTGATCTTCGAAGCCGCCTGCGTTCTCGCGTATGATGCCGGGGAACTCGCGTTCAAAACCGGGCCAGAAATTGGCATTCATATCAGCAACAATCTGGTTGCGTTGATCGCCTGCGACCTCTGCGAATATTGTGGCTGACCGCACGCGGTCGCGCCGAAGGATGGCATTGATGCCCGGCGCAAAGGTAAGTTCGGCGACTTCGGACAGCGGGATCTCTGTACCGGTGCTCGTGCGAATGCGAAGGTTTTGGAGGCTATCGATATTATTGCGATCATCGCGCGCGAGACGGACCATGACCCGCGCATCTTCGCCGTCGCGGGCAAGGCGCTGTGCTTCGAGACCAAAATAGGCTTGGCGGATCTGGTTGCTCACATCCTGCAAGCTGACATCCAGGGCTTCTGCGCCGGGTGTCATTTCGATGCGTAGCTCATCGGCGGCGGCCGATAGATTGTCACCGATATCGTATAGGCTTCCATAAGTGGTGAGCTGTTGCCTAACCGCATCTGCTGCTGCGCGTAACGTATCTAGATTTTCGTGACCAATCGCAAAAGATACGCGTGTGTCGTCATCATTGATCGTGAAGTTGAATGTGATGTCTTCGGCATCAGGGATGGCGCCAACTTCTTCGCGCATTAGGAGCGTCGCATCTTTTGTTGAGGCCGTCTTGGGGCGCGCCTCCGGAGGGGCGAGGGTGAGCCACGCTTGGACCCGTTCATCAAACGCAGCCATGGAAATGCCTTGAAGGAAGCCACCTTCAATCTCTGGATACTGATCGACCAGTTTCTCGGCGGCGCGCTCAAGACCGTCAGATAGTTGATCGCGGACCTGTTCAACGCGCTGATAAGGCGTTCCGGCCGGAAGCTCGATTGTGACCTGAATGAGGTCGTTCTCAATCTCAGGCATGAACCGGAAGGGCACAAAGCCATCGCCTTGCAGTCTGGTGGCCAAGACAAAGAGGAGTACAAAAATCAGCACCGTTGCGTATCGCGCCCGCAGTGCCAGCTCTAGCACCGGCTTGTAAATCACATTTGCGACCCAGATCAGGCTGTCAGCGATTTTTCGTTGTATGCGTGTCAGTGCGCCGCTCACCCCGTCATAGTTTTGCGGTTTCATATGCGAGAGGTGGGCAGGCAGGATGAGCAGAGATTCAATCAATGAGAACAGAAGCGCTGCAACAACGACAAAGCTGATTTGCGAAGTGAAGGAACGTTCCGGACCACTAAGGAATGCCCATGGTAAAAAGACGAGAATGGTCGTCAGAACGCCAAATATGACCGGTTTCATAACTGCATGCGTACCAACCCGCGCAGCCTCTAATCCGACATTGCGGCCTGTTTCAACTTCCTTGTGGATGTTCTCACCAACAACGATCGCATCGTCGACAATCACACCAATCACCAGCAGGACGGCAAACAGCGATAGCAAAT
>CAZXTI010000375.1:0-1608 GCA_964643565.1 uncultured Hyphomonas sp.
CGCGCCTTTGTCAGGTCGGACTCTATCCCCGGAACACCATCATAGTAAATTGCACCAACGCCAGAGCATCCCAAGCCCGACCCTTGATCGCAAGCACGTTGATATAGCTCAAGAGCAGCAAAAGAATCCTGCGTGAAATGCTCACCGTTCAAATACATAACCGCCAAACCCGCACAACCTAATCCGTGTCCCGCCTCACATCCCATAGAATAATACATTACACCCCGCTCAGTATCCTCTGAGCCAAGCAAGCCTCTCGTATAAAGAACCCCGATGCCTGTGCAGATTAAGCCAAAACCCTGCCCACATATGTCTTTAAGTAACCCGGTATCCACGGTATGCGTGACACCGTTTACCAAGGTGATCTCAATGCGCGGCTCTGGCTCCACTTCCGCCGGTGTTTGCGCACACGCGGCAAGCATAGCGAGAGCAAGTGTGGATAAGAGCCTGTTGCGCATCATCACACCATGATAAATCCGGCGACGATGTAGAACAGGCTCGCTAGCGCGGCCCCGAACAGCGCATAAGGAAGCTGGGTTCGCACATGGCTGATATGGTCACTGCCCGCAGCGAAGCTTGCGATGATTGAGGTGTCCGAAATCGGTGAGCAATGGTCACCAAAAACGCCGCCGCCCATAACTGCAGCCAAAATAAGAGATGGCGGAATATCAGCGCCGAGCGCCAGAGGAATGGCGATAGGCACAAGAATACCATATGTGCCCCAGCTCGTTCCGGTCGCAAAACTCGTCACGCCCGCTACGATAAAGACGATCACCGGCAATAAGGCAGGCACAGGGAAGCTCGCCGCGACGCCTGCCATAAACGCGCCTGTGCCAAGTGCAGCCAAGCTGGAACCGAGCGCGAGGGATAAGAAAATCACCGCGACAGCAGGCAATAAGTCCCCCATGCCATCAAAGCCCATTTTAACCAGCGCCTCGGTTTTGAACCCGCCATTGAAGCGCAGCAATAAAAACGCGCTGAGCGTCGCGATGACCACAGCCCAGAGGATACATTGCGCCCCGGCCCCCGACATGATGGTTTCTATGTTCAGCGCCTGCGTTTCCTGATAGCCCGTCCACATCATGAAACCGATTGTCCCGCCAATCATGATCGCTAAAGGAATAGCCATGAAGCGCGCCTTGGTGGGCGCGGCAATCTCGGCAGGGTCATCATCAGGGATCCGCGTTTCTGCATGTTTCATCGGGCCGAAGACCTTGTCAGTCCCGACCGTGAGAAAGACGATGGCAAGCGTTATCAGCGCATAGAAGTTGAGCGGGATCGTTGCAGCCAGAAGCGCAACCGGGTCATCAAACCCGTACCCCCCGATAAGGCCGAGCAGATAGGCGCCCCAGCCATTTATCAAAACCAGGATGGAAACCGGCGCGGACGTGGAATCGATAATATAGGCCAGACGTTCGCGGCTCATCTTCAAATGGTCAAATAGAGGCCGCCCCATAATGCCGGTTGATAGGAGGCTGACATTCGTCTCCATGAAAAGCGCGCTGCCTGTTAGCGCCGTTACAAGCCCGGCCCGTTTACGGGTGCTTGCAACACCGGAAGAGACAAGACGCTTTACCAGCGCAGCAATGCCGCCTGACTTTTGCATAA
>CAZXTI010000376.1:0-1603 GCA_964643565.1 uncultured Hyphomonas sp.
GTTCAGAGATGACCACGCGATCTATATGGCCGGAAGTGGGCGCATCAATCTGGCTGGGCTTTTGGAAAGCGATGTCGCGCGTTTCGTCAGTGTCCTGAAAACACAGATGGATTTTGCACCGGCTTAACGGGCGAACCCCTTGCTTAGCTTGTCGGCTGTTGGTTTTGGCTGGCTGTCACGGCGCGCCGTTTCCTTGGCCGCGGAGAGAGGGCTCTGACCTGCCGCTCAAGGTGTTCGATCATGGCCCCGGCGATATCTTTACCCGTTGCTGCTTCGATCCCCTCTAGGCCGGGTGAGGAATTTACTTCCAGCACTTTTGGCCCAGCCGCAGTGCGCAAGATATCAACACCTGCGACAGCGAGGCCAAGTTCGCGTGCGGCGCGCCGGGCAACATCACGTTCAGCTTTGCTAAGCTTTGTCGCAATGGCTGCGCCGCCTCTGTGTAGGTTAGACCGAAATTCGCCTTCAGCCGCGCGGCGTTCCATTGCGCCGACCACTTTGTTGCCAACCACGAAACATCTTGTGTCGACGCCTGCCGCCTCTGAAACAAATTCTTGCACGAGAAAATCTGCGTCCAGATCACGGAAGGCATCAACCATGCTCTCGGCAGAGGCCGGCGTATCGGCCAGGACAACGCCGCGCCCTTGCGTCGATTTTAAAAGCTTCACAACAACCGGCGCGTCGCCTGCAATTTTTAAAAGGTCTTTGGTGTCTTTTGGCGAGCTTGCAAAAGCGGTCACCGGCATACCGATCCCGGCGCGGGCTAGGATCTGATGGGCGAGGAGTTTATCGCGCGAAGAAACAATGCCTTGTGCTGAGTTTAAACAATAAGCCCCGGTGCCAGAGAACTGCCTGAGAACCGCTGCGCCATAAGAGGTGATAGAGGCACCAATGCGCGGGATCACCGCATCATAACGCGGCAAGACTTTGCCATCATAATGTACTTCTGAACCAACCGCATCAATGCGCATATAACAGCGCGATGTATTGATTTTTTCAACAATGTGCCCGCGCGCTTCACCCGCTTCGGCAATGCGGCGGCTGGAATAGTTTTTCGGTCCGCGCGTCAGAAGCGCAATCCTTAGCGGGCGTCTAACCGGCGTTTTGCGCTGGATGCGTTTATACACACTAAAGTCGCGTTTCGGCTGAACGAATGAACGGTTTGGATCGATACTCGTATCGTCTGGAATCGCCGAGCGCCCGAGCAACATCCGGTAGGACATATTTTCCCGATTGGTGAGGCTAATCTCGATTGTCCGCCGTTCCCCGCCAATCTCGACATCCGTGGAGATAATATAGCGCCGCTCAGGTTTACCGTTTGAGCTGATAATTTTGCGCCGATCGATCACAGGTGCCGAGCAGGTGACCTGTAAGGAGGGGTCGCTACTGTCAGGTTGAATGATGAAGCGCACTTGCGGATTTTTCGCAGGCCCAAACGGTTCGATGACGAGCGCATGGAGTGCAGAGGTCCGTGTCCCTGTATCGACCTTTGCTTTAACAGCAGGCAGTCCGAGCCCGGGAAGCCCGAGCCATTCTTCCCAACCAAGTATAAGGTCGCTTTTCATCGGATATATCTCCAAGCATGAAGTGATATATTACATAT
>CAZXTI010000377.1:0-1578 GCA_964643565.1 uncultured Hyphomonas sp.
TCCACCCCAGCCTTTGCAGCCAATTCCGCATAGCTCGTCTCTGGGCGCGGCCCGTAATGGCTGATCACTTCGGCTGCTGCAATATGACCGAGCTTGGCGCATGTAGCGAGCGGCAAATTGCGTGACAGGCCGAACAGGAACCCTGCTGCATACTGATCGCCTGCGCCTGTGGTGTCGACGACTTTTTCAACCGGCTCGGCGGTCGCATGGATCAGCGCTTCGCCCTCGGCAATGATAACAGACCCCTGCTCGCCGCGCGTGACGGCAGCTAGCGGGCTATCATTTCTGAGGGCTGCAACAGCCGCATCGAAATCGTCCGTCTCATAAAGTGAGAGCAGTTCTGCTTCATTCGCAAACAGGACATCGACATGGTTTTTAATCAGATCACGGAAGCTGTCGCGGTGACGGTCAACGCAGAAACTGTCAGACAGCGTGAGTGAGACTTTGCGCCCAGCCGCGCGCGCAATTTCAGCGGCATGCACAAAAGAAGCTTTGGCTTCTTCCCGGTCAAACAGATAGCCTTCCAGATAAACGATGCCGGAGCCAGCGACCATGTCCTTATCGACATCTTGCGGCGAGAACATGGTTGTCGCGCCAAGAAACGTATTCATGCTGCGCCCACCGTCTGGGGTGACAAAAATAATCGAGCGCGCTGTCGCGGGTCCGCCAATCAGCGGCGCAGTGTCGAAGGGAATGCCGATCGCTTTCATGTCAGCGCGAAACACGCCGCCGAGACGATCATTAGCAACCTTGCCAAGATACCCGGCACGTCCGCCGAAGCTGGCAATCCCGGCAGCTGTGTTTGCCGCTGACCCGCCTGAATGCTCAGCGCCCTCAGCCGCCCCTGTCAGGGCCTCTGCGCGCGGCTCATCAATCAGGCTCATCGCGTCGCGTTCAATATCCCATTCGGAGATAAACGCCTCATCAACCGGAGCAATAACATCAACAATCGCATTGCCGAGAGCAACAACATCAAAACGGGTATCGGACATGGGCATGGCTCCAAAGGCTAAACAAAGCGGAGGCTTTGCCAGACTTGATAGCTGGACGCAAGCGGTGAGGCTGGCTAAAGGCTCGTGCTATGAAGTTTGCCTATATCGCCTCAACAGCCACCCTTCCCGGCTCTCCGACACGGCGCAGTGATGGGTTTGAGCATGACCGCATGATGGCAGAGCTACATCGCGGCGCGCCAGACGATGTAACATGGGTGGATGTGGCATGGGACGACAACGAAATTAATTGGTCCGGGTTTGATGCAGCCATTATCGGCACGGCGTGGGATTATTGGGACCGCCAAGAGACGTTTCTGACCACGCTCGAACAGATTTCGGCAAAGACCCACTTGTTTAACCCGGCACAAACCGTGCGCTGGAACAGTCATAAATCCTATTTGAAGGATCTGGAAAAACGCGGCGCAAAACTTATCCCGACACTTTGGTTTGACCGGGTGACGGCGGAGGCAGCGCGCTCAGCCTTTGATGAGCTAGGCACGGATGATCTGGTGTTTAAACGTCAAGTCGGCGCAGGCGCAGATGGTCAACACAGGCTAAAGCGCGGTGACCCGCTTCCCAGCCTTCC
>CAZXTI010000378.1:0-1566 GCA_964643565.1 uncultured Hyphomonas sp.
TGCGGCGTCTTTTCGGCATCAAATGACCAATTACGCGGCCAAGCGTCGCTTTCAGCTCACTGCGCTGGACGACAATATCAACAACGCCCTTCTCGCGCAGAAACTCTGAGCGCTGGAAGCCCTCTGGCAATTTCTCGCGAATTGTCTGTTCGATCACACGCGGACCAGAAAACGCAATCATCGCTTCTGGCTCAGCGATATGCACATCGCCGAGCATCGCATAAGAAGCTGACACGCCGCCCGATGTTGGATCGGTCAGGAGAACGACATAAGGAAGCCCGGCTTCACGCACTTCTTGAATGGCTAGCGTGGTGCGCGGCATTTGCATCAAAGAGAGCGTGCCTTCCTGCATGCGTGCGCCGCCAGAGGCTGTTGCAATCACAAAGGCCGATTTCTTCGCAACGGCCATTTGCGCGGCAGCGACAAAAGCTTCGCCAGCCGCCATGCCGAGCGAGCCGCCCATAAAGGCAAAGTCCTGCACCAGAATGACCGCAGGCACGCCATTGACCTTGCCGAAAGCCGCCGCCATGCAATCATCTTGACGGATTGTGTCGCCGCCGAGATCTTTTTCTGTCTTTTCGCGACCATCAATCTTGGTCTTGGCCGCCTTTAAGCGCGCCGTATAGGTTTTATCATCCTTAAACTTTAGCGGGTCTTTCGGAGCAGGCGGCAAAGCAATCGCTTCCCAGCGCTGATCATCAAAGAGGAGCCGGAACCGGTTGCGCGGCGAAATGCGAAGGTGCGCACCGCCCGGCGTCACCCACCAGTTTTCTTCCAGATCATTCTTGTAGACAAGCTCGCCGGTTTTCGGACATTTCACCCAAAGATCATTCGGGGTGTCGCGTTTGCCAAGAAGGCTCTTTAGGCCCGGTGGGCGAATGTTTGAAAGCCAATTCATCTCGTTCTGAAACTCCTAAATTCGCCGTAATACCAAGCCTTAAAGGCCTGCCTTACTCATAAAAACGATACATGTCACGGCGACACCAACAACCACACCCGCAATCGCTGCATTGCCGAGCTGTCTATCAGTGACACCCCTAAAGCCAGACTTAAATCCATGTATAAATAAGGCCGTTTTCATTTACCGTCTCTCATTGCCTAAATCGGCGACAATTACTTCGTCACGCCCCTTATAGCGCCGCTGAGCACTTTCGCCAAATCACCCATACCTGTTGGTGCGATTGCATAATCACCAGATTCGGCTGCTTTGGCCGCGTGCTCAACAAAAGCTGACCCAACGACAACGCCGTCAGCCACCTCGGCCATTGCCGCCGCCTGTTCGCCTGTGCGCACGCCAAAGCCAACGCAGATCGGCAAGCCGGAAACGCGCCGCGCCATATCGACATTGGCTTTAATCGCCTGCGGGTCAGCCGAGCCTGCCCCGGTCACGCCTGTGACAGCGACAAAATAGAGGAAGCCTGATGCGCCCTCAGCGACCGTTTTCATGCGCGCTTCATGCGTTGTGGGCGTGGCAAGGCGAATGACGGACAGCTCATGGGGCGCATAGGCATCGCGCAGTGGCAAGTCTTCTTCAGGCGGTAAATCGACGATAATCGTGCCATCAAT
>CAZXTI010000379.1:0-1561 GCA_964643565.1 uncultured Hyphomonas sp.
GCCGTTTTCAGCTTTCATGAGCAGTGCAGTATGCTAGGCTCCGTTCAGTGCGTTTTCATTGGGAGTGATTGCTTGCGCAAAATTTTGATCATCTTGGGAAGTGCTGTTGGCGCGCTCTTGATTGTTTTGGGCGTGTTGGTTTGGTTGCTAACGCCGCCCACGATCAAAGTGCCTTCGCAGCAAGACCGCATTATCAGTCATGTGACGATCTGGAATCCGGGCGAAGCGCCTATCGAAAACCAATCTATTGTGATCGCAGATGGATTGATTAGGGAGATCCGCGACACGCAAGCCGATGACCCGGAGCCGCTTTGTCCCGGGTGTTATGTGATGCCCGGCCTGATCGATGCGCATATCCACACACCGCCGCAATTGGCCATTGGGAACCAACGCTTATATTCGCTTTTGTATTTATACTACGGCGTTACGACCATCCGTGATCTTGGCGAGCTTGATGGGTCAGTGCCCAAATTGGTCGACAAAATTGCAAAGGGAAAAATTCCTGGCCCGCGCATGTATCGCTGCGGCCCTGCGCTTGATGGGACACCGGCGTCCTTTCAAGGTGCAGTTAGTCTTGAAACGGCTGAGGATGGACGGGCAAAGGTTGCAGCGCTGGCGGCAGAGGGCGTGGATTGCATCAAGGTCTATGATAAATTACCCGCTGCAGCTTTTGAAGGTGTTGAGGCAACGGCGCGCGAATATGGCCTCCCCCTTGTTGGACATACACCGCATTCAGTGAAGCTCAGCTCTATCAGCGATTTTGAAAACCAGCATTATACGGGTGTGCCGTATCTGGAAAACGATCCTCCCGAAGGCTTTGCCTATCTCAGTCAGGATCTTATCGATATGTCCGAAGAGGAGATCGGTGCCTTATTGGCGCTTATGGTAGAAAACAATATTTCCATCCTGCCAACCAATGCGAACCAGTTGGCGCGGCTGACTGTCTCCGATCGCGATCGGTTTCCGGCAACGGAGGGGCTCATGCACCTGCCAATGTTTTGGGAGCAGGTGTGGCCGAATATTGTATCCCATGCTGAAACACCAGAGGAGATCGAAACCGAGCTGCGCGCCGGACTTCCCGCACGCGCATTTAATGGGCGCGCACGTGCGGCGGGTATCGATGTTCTGGTGGGCACCGATGTCGTCATGCCTTATGTCATCCCCGGTGAAGCGCTGCATCTGCAATTAGAAATGCTGTCGCAAGCGTTTGGAAGTGATGAGGCTGCTCTGGAAGCTGCGACACGCGTCAACGCGCGCCATATTGACGAGGGCATGATTGGGCGCATTCAGACGGGCGCCTATGCGGACTTGCTTTTTTTTGAAGATGATCCGAGGCGAGGTTTGGCAAGCATGCCCGACTGGACGCTCCTGATCGCGAACGGCAGGCTATATGACAGGGCCAGCCTCGATGAAGCTGTTAAGCGATATGATCGCCACTTCAATGGGAAGATATATTCGACCGTGATGAACTTTGTGTATTCTCTTCTTTAGCGATGAGCTTGAATGATCCGCGAGCTATGGGCGCGGCGCGAAGAGGCAGCGGGCGGTGGTGGTAGCGGCT
>CAZXTI010000380.1:0-1552 GCA_964643565.1 uncultured Hyphomonas sp.
GCAAACCCCATCAGTGCGGCAGCGATCAATCCCTGTTTCATAATATGTACCTCCCGCACGCAGACTGCGCGCAGGGGCAAGAGTTGGCAAGACTGACGCACCGTCAGGTCACTTCAAAGCTTAGGCTTCATGCCAATATAGATATATCAGTCCCTAAACCGCCGTTAAAAATGTCGCGATGACTTTCTTGGTGGAGCTTTTTTCAAAGTCGATGGTGAGCTTATTGCCTTCGGCAGATTTGACGCGGCCATAACCGAACTTATCATGGAAGACGCGCTGACCAATTTTAAAACTGGTTGTGCCTGCACTGGTCGCCACCAATTCGGCCTTGCCTTCAATAATCGGCCCGCCTGTTCCTTCGCGGCGCGCGTTTTTCTGCAGGCGCCGCCAGCCCGGACTGTCATAAGAGGAGCGCGCGCCAAGGTCTTCCATCGTGCCGGAAAATCCTTCTTCTGCGCCGGGCTGTGTGGAATATCCCGTTTCGCTTGCCGCTTCGACATGCGCCATCGGCAACTCATCAACAAAACGGCTCGGCAAGACGGACTGCCAACGGCCATAAATTTGCCGGTTCGCGACAAAGGAAATATAGCACCGCTCCCGCGCCCGCGTAATGCCGACATAAGCAAGACGGCGCTCTTCCTCTAAGCCGCGGATACCGTTTTCATCAAGGCTGCGCCGAGAGGGAAACACCTCCTCCTCCCAGCCGGGTAAAAACACCATCGGCCATTCCAGACCTTTCGCGCCGTGGAGCGTCAGAATTTGCGCCTGATCATCGCCCGCTTCGCCGCTGGACGCATCCATGACAAGCTGCACATGTTCGAGAAAGGCAGGCAGCGTCTCAAACTCGCCCATCGCGCGGATCAGCTCTTTGAGATTGTCCAAACGGGTTTGCGCCTGCGGGCTGCGGTCCCGCGTTAGCATATCCGTATATCCACTTTCGTCGAGAATAACTTCGGCCAAATCAGGATGGCTCATTCCGCCAGCCAACCGGTCGCGCCACATGTTCAACTGATCGAGAAACTTTGTCAGGCCGCGCTTGGCAGAGCCTTTAATCTCATTGGTTTGCAGCACCATCGGCACCACAACAGACAAGGATCGCCCATCATCGCGCGCATAGCGCTGCAGTTTTTGCAGACTGGTCGCCCCGACGCCGCGTTTGGGCTGATTGACCACACGCTCAAACGCAAGATCATCATCAGGCTGATTAATCAGGCGTAGATAAGCCATAGCATCCCTGATTTCAGCGCGCTCGAAAAAGCGCGGCCCGCCAATCACACGATAAGGCACACCAAGCATGATCAAGCGCTCTTCAAACAAACGCATCTGCCATGACGCGCGGACAAGGATCGCACAATCGGCATAATTACGCCCGCTTGATCGCCACGCCTCAATATCGTCGCCGACCAAGCGCGCCTCAGCCTCGCCGTCCCAAAGCCCGCGCACTTTTACTTTGTCTGCATCCGGATCAGCCGCTTCTTCATCGCCAACATGCAGCGTCTTTCCGAGCCGGTCCTTATTGTGGGAAATGACACCGCTTGCAGCGGCCAATATA
>CAZXTI010000381.1:0-1547 GCA_964643565.1 uncultured Hyphomonas sp.
TTTATCAGCCTGTCGATTACGCCGAGCTATCTGAAGCAGATCGGGCTGATCGATCAAGAGCCGTCAGCGGATGCTGATCTGGCGCTCTTGATGAATACGGCCCTTGATAAGATTGCCTTCCTGCCCTTTGCGATCTCGGTTGATAGCTGGCGCTGGGGTGTCTTGCGCGGGGAAACGCCGGTCAGCGGATATAATCAGAGCTGGGTTGATACGCGGCTGAAAAATCAGGGCATCATTCCGCCGGGACCGCGCCCTGCGAATGCATTTGATCCGGGTGCGAAGTATCACATTCCGGGGAATACGCCGTACTTGCGTTACTTCCTGAGCTTTGTGATGCAGTTCCAGTTCCATGAAGCTGCGTGCGAGATGGCAGGCTGGGAAGGTCCGCTGCACCGCTGCTCGATCTATAATAACAAGGAAGTCGGCAAGCGCTTTGAGGATATGATGACGCTTGGCGCATCGCAGCCTTGGCCGGATGCGCTGGAAGCCTTCACCGGAACACGCGAAATGGACGGCTCATCGATCGCCGCCTATTTCGATCCGCTGGTGACCTATCTGAAGGAAGAAAATAAAGGGCGCACTTGCGGCTGGTAAGCCCTCGCTTGAATGAAGTGATCCTAAGCTGCCGGATGCCCACGCGTCCGGCAGTTTTGTATCAGCCATCCGTTTTGACCATTTATATGATATACTGACAGCCGGGAGGGACATGGATCATGATCTACAGATATATTCTTTGCGCCTGTTTGCTTGGGGTTTTTACCGCTTGCACAGAAAACGAGACACCGCCGGAAATACGCACCGCCGCCATTGGCGAGACGTGCGGCGGTATTGGCGCGATTAGCTGCTCTGGCGAGGCGAACTTCTGCAAGATGGCAGACGGCGCGTGCTTACAGCCAGATGCGGCTGGCACCTGCGCTGAAATCAGCCCCTTTTGTACACGCGAATACCGCCCGGTTTGCGGCTGCGACGGGGCAACTTATAGCAATAAGTGCACCGCGCATGCAGCAGGTGTCAGCGTCGCCACCCAAGGCGAATGCGCTAGCGAAGAAGTAGGCTGATGGCGGCTGGCTAGCCGATGGCTTGGTTTTTGCCGCCTGGCAATTGGCCTTGGCAGGTCACCGTGTAGAGACCGCGACCGCGACCATCCTGTAGGGTGAACTTATAGTTCCAGCCATTTTTAGTGAACATGACCATCTCTTCGGTGTCACAAAACGAAGCTTCTTTAATACTTGCTTTTAGTCCGGCAAATTCACCGGTTGGAACAGTATCCTCAGGCGCAACGACTTCAACAAACGTCGCTTTCGTCGGGGACGCGCTGAACTTGGATAGACCGATATAGTCATAGGTTTCGCTTTGGACGATGTAGGTATCAAATGCGGCAGAAAACTCACCGACAAGACCATCCATATAATCGGCGCGTTCTTCATAAGAGACTTCTGAAACGTGCTTTATCTCGCTAGACAGCGCGTCTTTTAATCCGCCGCTGCTTACGCCATATGCGACACCGGCAATCACAACGACCGCAGCGCCAGCTTCTTTGAACCCAA
>CAZXTI010000382.1:0-1546 GCA_964643565.1 uncultured Hyphomonas sp.
GCGTGGCTTTTTGGCCAAGATCCCCAAGGGCATGGAGATACCCCTCTCCTATTGGATTGGTGTTTTGGGCGTACCGGGATTGACCGGCTGGTTTGGCTTGAAACGGGTCGGTGAGTTTAAAAAGGGTGACCGCGTTTTGATCTCATCTGCCGCCGGACCTGTGGGCGCGACCGCTGGTCAACTCGCCAAGGCTGGAGGCGCTGCGCAAGTCGTGGGCATCGCCGGAACCGATGAAAAGTGCAGCTGGCTTGTGCGCGAAGCCGGGTTTGATGCGGCGATTAATTACAAGACCTCGGCTGATTTAGACACGGCCATTTCAGAACACTTCCCCAAAGGCATTGATCTCTTATTCGACAATGTCGGTAACACAATGATCGATCGCTGCCTGTCGAAAATGCGTACACACGGACGCATTGTAAATTCTGGTCAAGTCGCCGATTACAATCTTGAGCCGCATGAGCGCCACGGCATCATAAACACAGATGTCTTCATTACACGGCGCATCAAAATGCAAGGCTTGGTCGTCTTTGATGATGCGCGCGATTTTCCCGACGCGCTGACGGCAATGGCGGGCATGATTGCCAAGGGAAAACTGAAGCTCAAGGAAGATCGCTTTGAAGGACTGGCAACCATGCCCGAAGCGTTTTGCGGTCTCTTCACTGGTGAAAATTTCGGGCGCCGTGTGGTGAAAGTGGGGGAAGACATATGAGTGCCGATTTCAACATAGAGGCAGCAACCTATACCCGCTTTTCTTTTGCGCGCGAGGAAAGCGTTCTAACCGCTTATATTGATAGTGAGCATCCGGTAAACGGCGTCGATGCGGCGATGCATGATGAGCTCGCCAGAGTGTTCACGGACCTCCAGCGCGATGCAGGATCAGATATTATTATCTTGTCGGGAAAGGGACGCGCCTTTTGCGCCGGCGGCGACATGGACTGGTTTGATGAGCAAATATCAAACCCGGCAAGCTTTCGCGACATTGCATGGGAAGCCAAACGCATTGTCATGTCATTGCTGGAAATGGAGAAGCCAATCATCTGCAGACTGAACGGTGCGGCAGCCGGGCTTGGCGCAACGATTGCGCTTCTATGCGACATGATCATTGCCGTTGAACATGCCAAGATTGGTGACCCACATGTCAAAGTTGGCCTTGTTGCAGGCGATGGCGGCGCTCTGATCTGGCCGCAGCTTATTGGTTACGCCAAGGCCAAGGAACTTTTGATGACGGGCGACCTCTTGACCGCTGCAGAAGCTAAAGAGCTGGGCTTGATAAATTATGCCGTTCCAGCCGAGGAGCTCGATGCGAAAGTTGGCGAGCTCGTCGCCAAACTGCAAGCCAATCCGCGCTGGGCTGTGCGTTGGACAAAGACAGTCACCAATATTCCTTTGCGCGCCCTCGCCGCGCAATTGATGGATGCCAGCATTGGCTGGGAAAGCGTGTCGAACACGCTGGAAGACCGCAAGGAAGCCGTTGCCGCGTTCAAAGAGAAACGCGCACCAAATTTGACGGGCGAGTAACGAGCTGAATTTACCTGAGTGAACCGTT
>CAZXTI010000383.1:0-1509 GCA_964643565.1 uncultured Hyphomonas sp.
GTTTTTAGCCAAGGCTTTCTATGAAGGAAATGGTGATGCTGCGCGCGCGGTTCAGGTTCTCGAACAGAATCGGGCAGATGCAGGCGATGGCCCAATTGAGCGCATTTCGAGACTCAAAGCGGCATACTTACAAACAGAGACGATGACCCTTGCTGAATTGGAAGCTTATCTTGGCGACCTCACAAGTGAGACAACAGCTATCGGCGCGCTTGCGCTGGAGCTGGTTGCAGCGAAGGCGTTTAGAGATGGTGACCTTGAGCGTGCGCGGACTGAGTTTGGGTATTTAAGGTTTGCGCCGAATGCGCCGCAAGGCGTCACCCAGCGCGCTGAAACGGCGCTTTCGGTCTTGCCCGCGCCCGCCGCGCCAGTCGTTACACCAGAAACAACACCGACGCCTGAACCGGCACCCGTGCCCGAAGGCGAGGAGACAGAGCAATGAAGATACGTAGCCGATTTTTACAGCTGATCACATTAGGCAGCGTTTTTGCGTTATCAGCATGCGCTGGTTTGCCGAGCATCCCTGGCTTTGGCGGCGGCGGTGACAAAGTTTCCGAAGAAGAGAAGGCTGGTCGCATCAATCTCGCGATTGGTAATATCGCGCTTGAGGCTGACCCGCAATTTATCGACACAGCAGTCATCTTGCCGGAAGCGCGTGTGCTTAGAGATTGGACGCAAGCAGGGGCGTCGGCGACAAAGGCAATCGGGCATGTTCAGGCCGTCCCCAATCTGGCGGTCGAATGGAGTACACGCGTTGCAGAAGGGACTGACCGGAGCATCGCGCTGACCACGGCGCCTGTTAGTGATGGCACAAATGTCTATCTGCTGGACGGCGAACAGCAAGTAAAGTCGATCTCTCTGGAAACGGGTAGTGTTGTCTGGACTGAGAAACTTCGCTCTGAAAACCCACGCGACAAACGCGGGATCGGTGGCGGCGTCGCGGTAAGCGGAAGCACGCTAATTGTGGCGAGTGGCTATGGCTTTGTGGCTGCGCTTAATGCTGCGGATGGATCTGAGATTTGGCGACAGAACCTTACATCCCCGGTGACAGGTACGCCAACAATCAACAATAAAAGCATCTATGTTGTTACCCAAAACAATGAGATATTTTCAATGGAACTGGCGACCGGGCGTGTTGAATGGAGTGATCAGGCGATTGCTGAATCTGCGCGCGTTTTGGCTGCGCCGAGCGTTGCGGCTGTTGAGGATATTGTCGTCGCACCGTTTTCATCAGGCGAAGTGATCGCATTTCTCTCGGCCAATGGACGGCGACTATGGAACGAGGGACTTAACCGTTCTGGGCGCTTTACGCCGATTTCGGCAATAAATGACATCGCCTCCCGGCCAATCCTCAGCCAAGGGCTTGTATATGCTGCGAGCCAATCTGGTATCATGGCTGCGATTGATGGCCGGACAGGTCGCCGGGTCTGGCAACAGAATATCGGGTCGATCTATGCGCCTGCTTTGGTTGGTGAGTATATCTTTGTTGCCGGTGTTGAGGGACAGATTGCA